>JBFIYQ010000236.1:0-4702 GCA_041605275.1 Gammaproteobacteria bacterium | reverse complement strand
CGAGGACGCCGGTCCGGCGTCTCGGTTTCGCGAGCTCTCCACTCGCTTCGCCCAGGAGCTGGAAGCCCAGGCCGCCAGCCGGGAGGATTGAGCCGCGACCAAAATCGAGCTCGGAACGTTGCCCGCCGTTGGAGCGCCTCCCCTGTCGGAGCGGCGGACATGCTTGGGCACGAAATTGATCGGGTCGGCGCAATACGCTTCGCTATTGCGCCCTACTAAAAGGTTCGCCCGCACCTGCCGCGCGAAAGCGAGAAGGCGGGAGCGGACGCCTGCGGTGTTAATTGGCGGGTAACGCTAGAAGTTTGAGTCCCCACATACGACATACGTTGTCGCCTGTCTTTACTTTAAATCTTTCTCCCCGCTGCCGGGATTGTTCAGCCTCGGAGCCATCATTCCCTCCACCACCGTTCGCACATGCAAATCCCGCTGCGGGAACGGGATCTCGATGCCTTTTTCCCTGAAGGCACGGACGATGGCAAAGCGGACGTCGCTCCCGGTTCGAAACATCTCGTCCGCTCTTGCCACGTAGAATCTCAGGTCGAAATCCAAAGAGCTGTCGCCGAAGTTCAGGAACAGAACAAAAGGCGACGGTTCGCTGATGCAGTTGGGGTGATTTTTTGCGCAGTGGAGCAGCGTGTCGCGCACCAGCTCAATATCGGATCCGTAGGAAACGCCCACCGAGACGTCCACGCGGGCAAGCGTGTCCTTGTGCGTCCAGTTGACCACTGAAGAAGACAGCAGTTCCGAGTTGGGGATGATCACCGAGGAGCGTTGAAAGGTTTGAAGCTCAGTGGCGCGCACGTTGATGCGCTTGACGTAGCCCTGGTGCGCGCCAACTTCCACCCAATCGCCCACTTTCACCGGCCGCTCCACCAGCAGAATGAGTCCCGAGACAAAGTTATTGACAACGTTCTGCAGGCCGAAGCCGATACCCACGGAGAGCGCGCCGGCGATGATGGCGATGTTCGAAAGATCGAGGCCCAGGGCGGAGATGGCGATGGCCGCGGCGATTACCAGTCCGATGTAGCCGATGGACGTTTTGAGGGAATGACGTACGCCGAGATCGAGGCGGGTCTTCGGAAAGATTCTGTTCTCGAGCACACGCTGCAGCATTCGGGTTGCGAACAGAATCGCGACGAACACAAACACGGCGATCAGAATATCGGTAAGCGAAATAGTGAACTTGCCGATCTTGAAGCCGCCGATTAAAAGCCGGGTCCACTCCTTGAAGTCGGCAATGCCGAATCCCCACGCCCATAGCAGCAGCGAGGTCGCCGCCAGCAGCAAGGCGAAGTCGAATGCCGCCACCAGCCAGAAACGCAGCAGCGTGCCGCTGCTGTCCCGCTCTTCTTCGGTGTCTTCGACCGGAACCCTCTCCGCTTCTTCACGCTCGAGCGCGATGGTCAGCAGCTCCCGGACAAGCCCGTGAAAAATGACGAAGCCCCCGAGCACCAGCCCGGTGAGAAGCAGGTTATTGGTGAGGTAGCTGGCGAAGGTAATGAAGCCGAGCAGGGACGACACCGGAATGACAATGGCGGTGACGGCGACGGCGCCGCGCAGCGCCTGGATCTTCCAATCCATCGGCGCCGGCCGTTTGGTGCCGTCGATCTCGGTGGCTTCGGCCGTTTGCCACAGCCGCTTGGGCAGCAGCGCAAATATGAACACCGCCAGGACCGTGTCCCCGACAAAGCTGTAAAAAATGCGCAGTTCTTCGCTGATATAAAGATGCCGGCGCGCCGGAAACTCGATTAAGAACAAGGTAGCCGCAATCACCATCACCTGGCGGATGCGCCGGTAGAGCGCCCGGGCGCTCTTGTCCGTGAGCGGCGTCAGCCGCCAGATGGCAGGAGAAGCCGGCGCCAGGGCGGCGCGGGCGATTCCGGAGGTGAGCACGACGGCAATTACTCCGATGAGCGCCGCCACCAGCATGTCGCCGACGATTCCCCGGCTGGTCCCCCGGGCGAGCAGCACCGCCAGCGGCGCCGCAGCGAGCAGCGCCGGGATCGCGCCACGGCTGACGCCCACCATCACCGCGGTAACGACCCGTCTCGTATACGTGGGCCGCTCGGTCTCCCGGTCCCGAATGTAGCGTCGGATGAGCCAGCGCCGCACCGGCCAGCCGATGACGAATGCGAGAGCGATTGCCAGTGGAAGCGGAAGCGCGGCGGTCAGGTCGCCGCCGCTGATGGCCGGCGCCCACGCTTCCAGCGGCGCCCGGGCGAGCTGCCTCAAGGCAGAGAGAAAATGGGGGCCGGCGCTGCTCAACACCGACCAGGACACCGGGGACGGCTGGCGGTAAAACAGCTCCTCCGCGGCCCTCTGCCTCAAGCGTGCCGACTGGCGCTCGATCAGCTGCCGGGCGCGCTCGGCGGTGAGCTCCGCCTGCTTGACCCGGCCTTCGAACATGGCCAGCTCTTCCTGCAGCTGCCCCCGCCTCCGCGCCACGGACTCCTCTTCCGGCGGGGCGCCTTCCGCCGGCGGCGGCCCCAGGGCTTCCAGCAGCGCGCGCACCCGTGACGCCCGTTCAGCAGAGGTCTTGGCCACCACGGCCGTCTGCTCCTGTATTTTCTTGACGTCCCGGCGGATGCTGACCAGCAGCGGCTCGGTGGCGCCCCGTTTGAGCAGCTCGGTCTCGGCCTGATTGAGCTTGAAGTTCCAGCTGTCGAGCATCTGCTGGAACTCGTCCTTGGTCAGCGTGGGCTGGGCGATCGACGTGGTGAAACAAAGCGCCAGCAGGCAGCACGCGATGACGCTGAAAATCGAACGCTTGCGTATCATGGATGGCGAGGAGGGACCGGGGGCGAAACGCGTTTGGATGGTATCACAGCGCGCTTTAGGGCAAATCGCAAAAGCGTCGATGAAATAAGCGTTTCAAGCTCGACTTTGCGCCCGCGCGCCGTGCGGGCATGATCCGCATGTCGATGGTCGAAGTGCCGATGGAAAAACCCTACTCACAATCCTGCGAAAACAACAAGGAACCGATTCTGCAGTTGCTCAAGCGCGTGTTTGCGCGCTCCCGGCGGGTGCTGGAAATCGGCAGCGGCACGGGTCAGCACTCGGTGTATTTCGCGCCCAACCTTCCCCATCTGGAATGGTACACGAGCGATCTGGAGGAGAATCTCGCGGGGATTCGCATGTGGATCGAGGAGCAGCCCGCGGAAAACCTTTTTCCACCAATGGTTCTGGACGTGAATGCCAGCGAGTGGCCTGTCGAGGATTTCGACGCGGTGTTCAGCGCCAATACCGCGCACATCATGTACTGGCCGGACGTGGAAGCGATGTTTCACGGCGTAGCGAAATATCTGCCATTTCGCGGACGCTTCGCGCTTTACGGTCCGTTCTGCTACCGCGGAGTGCACACCAGCGAAAGTAATGTGCGCTTCGACCAGTCTCTGCGCGCGCGCGATCCCGGCATGGGAGTCCGTGATATGGAGGCGCTGGAACAGCTTGCGGAGGCGGGCGGACTGATGCTGCTGGAAGATAACGAAATGCCCGCGAACAATCGCGTTCTCGTTTGGGAAAAGCGCTGAACGACTTCGTTTTGATTGAGCTCAGCGGCATCTTCAAAACCTACCGTGAGGGCGAAGCCCGGCGATCCATCTTCAATGGACTCGACGCGCGCTTCGATAAAGGCGAGTTCGTCTGCATCACAGGACGCAGCGGCAGCGGTAAGTCAACGCTGCTCAATCTCATCAGCGGCATCGATCTGCCGGACAAAGGCGAGGTCCAGATTGAGGGCGACGACATGGCGCGGCTGTCCGACCGGGAACGCACTCTGGTGCGGAGGCGCCGTATCGGTTTCGTGTTTCAGTTCTTCAACCTGATCCCCACGCTGAACGTGGAAGAAAACCTGCGACTGCCGCTGGAGCTGAATGCGAAAAAAGGAAGCGAATGGGATCAGCGCGTCGCCGAGCTGCTGCAGAATGTGGGTCTCTCGGACCGGGCATCGAGCGCGCCGGAAAATCTTTCCGGCGGTGAGCAGCAGCGCATCGCCATTGCGCGGGCGCTGGTGCACCGACCGGATCTGCTGCTGGCGGACGAACCCACCGGGAACCTGGATCAGGACACCGGGCGCGCGGTGCTCGAGCTGCTGGTGTCCATGACCCGCGAAACCGGCGCCACCTTATTGATGGTGACCCACAGCAGCGAGGCGACCGCCCACGCCGACCGGGTGATGCGCATTCGAAACGGCCGCCTGGAGAAGGCGCCCAAAGGCGGCTGAATCGGCCATGGGATTCAGATCGCTCCTGGCCCGCGCCAGCGCCCGCTACTTCAGGCGCCATCCGTGGCAGTTCGGGCTCACACTGCTCGGTATTGCCCTGGGCGTTTCGGTGGTCACCGCGGTGGAGCTGGCCAGCCAGAGCGCGCGCCGGGCGTTCGAGCTTTCCAGCGAAGCGGTGCTGGGCCGCACCAGTCATCAGATCGTCGGCGGCACCCTGGGCATTCCGGAAGAGGTTTATGTCACCCTGCGGATGACGCTCAGCCACGTGCCGGCGGCGCCGGTGATCGAAGCACCGGTGCGCAGCGACAACATGGACGAGGTCTCGTTGACCCTGTTCGGGGTCGACCCTTTGAACGAACCGGAATTTCGCGGCTATCTGAGCACCGTGCCGGGGGGTCAGGCGCAGGCGAAGCTTCTGCTGGAGCCATTCGCCGCGGCGCTTTCGCAGTCCACCGCCAGGCGTTTCGGGTTGAAACCCGG
>JBFIYQ010000235.1:0-4723 GCA_041605275.1 Gammaproteobacteria bacterium | reverse complement strand
CTGGAAAGCTACCGAAAGGATAGCTTCGATCCCGATCCGATCGATAGACCCTGCCGCATCTATGTGGGAGAGACGACGATGCGCCTCGCCGGGGATGCGTACCAGTTCGAGTTCATAGGAAAGGTGCATGTGAAGGGTAAGCAGCAAAAGACTGAGATCTTTCATTTAACCGGTCGCAGGTAGCGCGGAGATGGCGTCCTGGCGGGGTTGACGCCGGGCTTTTTTGGCGCCCAGAGGGGTAATCCCGCTCCGGGTATCGACGATGGCGTGGCGTCAGATGTGGGATTTCCCATACCCGGCGCACTGGAGATGCTGTATTAATAATCTGTCACTGCCGATTAGCGGTTAACCGCGGAATCGCGAAATCGCCTGCCCGGGGCGAGAAAAGGCCGAGCTTTGTGGGTAAACTGATACCACGATTCGAACGGCGCCACGGCTCGGGCGAGAGCGGTCCGCAGCGGCAATTCGTACCGCCGAGGCTCGCGAGTCGAGCCCAGGAGGAGAGCCATGACGAGCACTTCATTTGCCTTTTCGGCCCTCGTCGCCGCGCTCTTGAGCGCTCCGGCCTTGTCACTGGCGCAAACGGCGGAAAACGCCGAACAGGACAAGGCGCCACCGCCGGTTGCTCAGGCGGGCAACGAAGAGACGACCCCCAGCACAACCCGCCAGAGGGATATCAAAGTGGTTTACGTGCCGCCCCGGCGCGGGGCGCCATCGGTGCGGGTGGTGGCCGCTACTCGCGGACGAAGCACGCGGGTATTTCTCGCGACCCTTGCCCCCAACCATCTCGGATGGACGTTGCGGGCGCAGCCGACGCTCTACTGGTATGTGTCCGAAGTTGTCGATGACATGATCGAGGTGACCATCGTCGACGATAAGAAAATCGACCCGGTGCTTGAAGTCCGCTTGCCTGGTCCCGTAGAGGCCGGCATTCAGACGGTTGATCTGAAGGAGCACGGGATCTTGCTGTCGGAAGGAAAGGAATACCTATGGTCTGTTTCTATCATCCACGATACCGAGCAGCGCTCCAAAGACACCTTCGCTGAAGGCGCTATCACTTTGGTTGAGCCATCGATTTCGCTTAAGGAGAGCCTTCGAGCCGCCGGGCGTGAAGAACGCCCAATGCTCCTCGCGAAGGCAGGCTTTTGGTATGACGCATTCGGCGAGGTTTCAAGATTGGCCGCGGAAGACCGTCCCGACGCTGATCGCTGGAGACGCGAACGAGTGGACCTGTTGCAGCAGGTAGGTGTTGGCGCCCTGGCAGCTGAGGTAGGGATCCGCTTCGATCAATGAAGCATGCTTTGAATAAATCAGGGCTCAGCCATCGGGTCACTGCTTGTGTCATATTCTCCATCGCGCTCGTGGCATCAAGCGGCGCGGTCGATGACCCCGCGAGCAGCCTTTCAGAGGTCCCCCCGGGTCAGCTGTCGTTCCTCCGCGGAGATCACGCGAACGCAATCGACCTTTGGACAGAGGCCTATCAGCGGGCGACCGAAAACCGCGCGCTTCGGGACCAGATGGTGGCATTGCTCAACCGCGCCGAGGCCTACCAGGCGCTTGGCTACTATCCCTTGGCCATCGCTGATCTGGAGTCGGCGCTGGGTCTTGCTGCGGATGATTCGAACGCCGACCTGACGGCCAGGGTGCATGGCAGTCTCGGCAACGTTTATCTTCTTTACGGTGACCGAAGCCGCGCCGCCGCGCAGTTCGATCGTTGTCTTCAGTACGCGAACAACGCAGGGGACAAGCCGCTACAAGCGCGAACGTGGAACAACGTCGGAAATCTGTTGGCTGGTGGTCGCGATCAAGCCCGAGGCGAAACTTATCCGCCATTTACCGAGACGGCGCGCCAGGCGTACGAGCGCAGCCATCGGCTAGCGACGGAAGTCGACGACCGGTTGCTCGCGGCCGATGCTTTGCTCAATTCGGCGCGGGTGGCGTTATCGGAGGGGTCCTACGCGGAGGCGCAAAACTTGCTGCAGCAGGCGCTTGCGCTCTATCGGCGGCTTCCGAGTTCGAGCGCCAAGGCAATGGGTTTGATCTCCAGCGCATGGATTCTGTTCCGCACGGACCGCAACGCGAACAGTCAGCTTGGACCGCTCATCTACGCGGCGCTGAGCGAGGGCAGGGAGGTGGCAGAGGAGCTTGCGGATCAGCGATCACTTTCGTATGCCATCGGCTTTCTTGCTTCGATGTACGAATCCGAGGGACAGAGGGAAGAGAGTCTGCGGCTTTCGCGAGAAGCGCTATTTCTCGCTTGGCAGGCCAGCGCCCCGGAGATCGTATATCTGTGGCAGTGGCAAATCGGGCGCCTGCTCAGATCTCAAGGCGACCGCGACGGAGCGCGCGCCGCGCTGGAGGCGGCAGTCAGCACGCTGCGGACCTTGCGCAGCGACCTGGTGGTCGGATTCAGCGGCGGCGCTTCCCTGTTTCAAGAGGACGTGGGCGCTGTGTATCTCGATCTCGTCGACCTCTTGCTCGAAGATTCAGAGCACCAGCCCACACCTGAGCTGGTCCAGGCCACGCTGGTTCAGGTGCGCGACACTATGGAGCTGCTGAAGACCGCGGAGCTCGAGGATTATTTTAGAGATAACTGCGTCGCGCAGTTGCTGGCGAAGCAGAAGCCGGTCGATGAGCTGGTTGTCGAGGCCGCCGTCCTCTATCCAATCCTGCTTCCCGACCGAGTGGAGCTGCTCTTGACGCTCCCTACCGGGGTGAAACGGGCCACGGTTCGGGTGGGGGCCCAAGAGATCACAGAACAGGTTCTCACGTTTCGCAGACTGCTCGAGAAGCGGACGCGTCAATATATACGGCCAGCACAACAGCTCTACGACTGGCTCATTCGTCCGATCAGGGCCGATCTGGATCAGGCCAATGTCGAGACGCTGGTGTTCATACCCTCCGGGGTCCTTCGCACCATCCCGATGGCCCCCCTGCACGACGGCAAGAAACATCTTGTCGAATCGTACGCGAGCGCCGTCACACCCGGCCTCACTTTGCTGGATCCTCGCCCAATCTCGGCAGTCAGCGTCAACCCGCTGCTGAGCGGCCTGAGCGAGTCAACACAGGGTTTCGAGCCGCTGCCGCACGTGAAGTCAGAGCTCGAGAGCATCCATCAATTATTGGGGGGAGAGGTCTTTATCGACGCAGAATTTCGCACCGTCAAAGTGGTGAAGGCGCTCAACGATAGGCCTTACTCGATTGTTCACGTGGCTTCCCACGCCGAGTTCAAGGCGGATGCGAGGGAGAGCTACCTGGTGACCTACGATGGGCGGCTGACGATGGACAACTTGGAGAGTCTTATCAAGCTATCGCAGTTCCGCGAAGATCCCGTCGAGCTGTTGACACTGAGCGCCTGTGCCACCGCCGCCGGCGACGCAAGGGCCGCGCTGGGGTTGGCCGGCGTCGCGGTCAAGGCGGGTGCCCGTAGCGCATTGGCGAGCCTCTGGTTTATCAACGATCAGGCCAGTTCTGATCTCATCGCGGCGTTCTACCAGCGTTTGAGAAAGCCGGGGGCCTCCAAGGCCGAGGCGCTTCGGCAGGCACAACTTGCGCTGATTGCGGACAAGCGGTACAGGTACCCCGTGTACTGGGCGCCCTTCTTACTTATCGGCAACTGGCTCTAAACGGTCTGCGCTGAACCGGAGCTTTCCAACGGCAAGAGGGGCGTTTCCGGCAAATATCGTATTTGAAAGAGCGTCCGTTGAGATACGCGTGGAAATCGTTTTTCCCTGGAAGCGAAACCAGCGAATGCAAAAGATGCTGCATCGGATGCGCTCGCAAATATTTGCATCAACACCACCGGCTCGGGACGTAGAAACGCGACTGGTCGCGGCCGAGGGCCGAAGCGCTAAGCTTTAAGCGCGGCCACTTCAAGGGCGTTAGCAGCCACCTGGACTTGAAAAGGGCGCTTGAATTCCGAGTAAGGCTTCGAGAAGGCCGATTTGGGTTCTCGTGATCCTGGCGGACCACTGCGAGCGGTGATTGACAGGGTGCTCGCGTTGTTTAAACAAAAAATTCGAATATCCAACCACCACCATTAGGGGTGAAATCCACTTTGTGCGAGGCGCGGGACCGGCACGGTCAGTTGGGGGAATGATGACGCTCGTGTTTGTCGCTCCAGACAAGCGTCGATCCAGTTTGCCTGCGTGGCTCGGTGTGTTGTTGTTCGCGAGCATCGCCCATGCACAACCTCCCGCGGGTCCCCCGGCGCCGGTGCCCCCTTTGGACAGCGGCCTTCCCCGACCGGGAGATGAGCGACTGGATCGGCCCGAGTTCCTCGAACAAGAGCCAGAGAAACCGTTCGCACTTCCAGAAGTTCCCGAGCCGACAGAGGAGGCACCCCTTTCCGCCGGCCCCCGGTTCGTTCTTCGAAATGTCACCTTCGAAGGCAACACGGTCTTTTCCGATGAAGAATTACTCGAGGTAGCAGCGCCGTTTATTGGGCGCTCCCTCGGCACTGAGGAGCTTCAACTTCTTCGGCGCGAGCTCACCCTTTACTACGTGAATCGCGGCTTCATCAACTCGGGTGCGGTCCTGCCCGATCAGAAAATTATCGAAGGTCAGGTTCGCTTTCTCATTGTCGAGGGTGAGCTCAATAAAATCGAGGTCTCTGGCACGACCCGGCTCTATTCAGGCTATGTCTCCAGGCGCCTGTCCCTTGGCGCGGGGCCGCCTTTGAACGTCAAGGAACTTCAGGAGCGCATCCAGATCCTGCTGGACG
>JBFIYQ010000234.1:0-4734 GCA_041605275.1 Gammaproteobacteria bacterium | reverse complement strand
GAGCCGAGTCGTGCTCGCCGCTGCGCGCTAAGCCTCGGGAATCAGATACTTGGCGCTTCCCGGGCTGCGGTACCCGGATCAAACGTGGCGCCATCGATGCAACGCATATGCTCGCCTTTCCCGTCGGGCGCTCGGAATTGGTGAATCAACGCCGTGCCATTATGCACCATTCTTGCGCGCCGCCGCGCGTGCCGCACTATCCTGGTGCGGAAGTCCGAAGACCAGCCGCACGTCGGCCACGTCGGGCTCATCCGCCACGGCCCCGCGGAACGCCGCCGCCAGACGCTCGGCGCTGGCGGAATCCGGGGCCAGCGTCACCGGCAGCTCCAGCTCCACATGCACTTTTCCGTTCAGGTAATGGAGCGTCACCCGCTGGATCTCGGCGGCCGCGTCCAGATGACCCCAGCGGCCCCGCAGTCGCTCCAGAATCTGTCGCCTGAGACCTAAGTGCTCCGAGGGCGCGGCGGTCTGATCGTCCTCGGGGTCGATGTGCACCATGACGTCCTCGACGTCGTCGATTCTGCGGATCAGCCGGCTGCGAACGTTTTCGCTGATGTGATGACCCTCGGAAACGCTCAACGTGGGATCCTCGAGAATTATATGCACGTCCACCAGCGCCTTTCCGCCCATCCTGCGCGTGCGCAGCTCATGCAGGTCCCTCACTCCGCCCACGGACAGAATGGTGGCGCGAATGTCCTCCAGCTCGCCGGGGTCCAGACCGGTATCCACCAGCTCGCGCAGACTCGACCAGGACAGGTCGTAACCGATCTTGGCGACCATCGCCGCCACCACCAGAGCGGCAATGGCGTCCAGGTACTCGAAACCGAACTGAGCGCCGCCCACGCCGATAATGACCACGACGGAAGAGAACGCGTCGGAGCGGCTGTGCCAGGCGTTGGCGCGCAAGAGGTTGGATTTGAGCCTTCGCGCGTAGCGCATGGTGTAGCGGTAGATCCATTCCTTGGAGGCTACCGACACGGCGGCAATGACCAAAGCCCAGGCCGCCGGGACCATCAGCGCGTCCGGTGTGAGGAGCTTTCTCACCGCATCGACGCAGATCCCTAAGCTGATCAGCAAGAGCAAAACCCCGAGCCCCACGGTGGCCGCGGTCTCGATACGCGCGTGGCCGTAAGGGTGATCCTCGTCCGCTTCCACGTTGGCGTGCTTGGCGGCAAATAGAACCAGGATGTCGGTGGAGAGATCCGAGAGAGAGTGCACGCCGTCGGCAATAAGCGCCTGAGAGTGACCGAAGAATCCGCCGATAATTTTCGCCAGGCCCAGAGACAAATCCAGCGCGGCACCTATGAGAGTGACTCGACGGGTATCCCGGTAACGCGACTCGTGATCGTTCTGGGCTTCGGAGTCTGTGACGCTTGAATCGGACATCAAGGATGACGCCCTTCTGCGTCCCCCACCCTGACGGTGAATACCAGCTCATCGCGTCGCTCCTCGATGGCCACCAGATGGTGCCCGTTAAGCCGGCACCACGCGGGGATATCGCTGCGCGTCCCGGGATCGGTGCAAACCATCTTCACCAGATCTCCGCTTGGCAGGGCCGCGATGAAGTCCTGAAGCCGGATGACCGGCATGGGACAGAGCAGCCGGCGCGCGTCCAGTTGGTGTGTCTCGGACCTGGCGGCCGCGCCGGTCCCCGGCGTTCGAGCCAGCTGCCTCACAGATACCACTCGCGGCGCACCTCGTCGGACGGCAACGGAACCACGTCCATCTGCCGGGTACCGCCGTGACGGCCGTTGATTCGGACGCTCACGGAATCGGCGTTGCGCCCCTGGCTGAAACGGGCGGTAAGCCTGGCGGCGAGCATCAGATCGTTTTCGTCGGTCTCGCCGTCGACCAGAGCCAAAGGCCCCGAGTGACTCAACGTGCGCATGTGCGTATAGCGCTGACGGTAGCCTTCGAGAAATTTGTTCTCGCCTTCTTCCCGGCCGATGATGATTTTGAAGTGACTCCTTGGACGGAGGTGACGCCCCACTTTAAGCAGCATGATGTCGTCAAGCTCGTAGTCGCGGTCGCCCCGCGCTCGCCATAAATCCTGCAGTTTACTGGTGTAGCTCGCATCGGTGAGAAAACAGCAGCCGCCCGCCGGCTGGGCGTAGTCTTCGATGCCGAAGCTCGAGGCCAGGGCGAACTGGGGCCTTCTTGAGCGGCCGTGAAAAGCGTGCAGCCGTTCTCGATCGACCCAGCCCTCGCGTTCTGGAAGCGTCGGCGGCATGTGCTTGGCGCAAAGCGGTCGCAGCAGCCGATCCCCGGCGCCCGAGTCGGCGGCAATGATGGGCATGCACCGGCGGCGCTGTGACATCGGCCGCTGGTTGAGCACCTCCCCGGTGACGACGAAATCAAAGCCGTTGGCGAGCATCCATTGGTGCGCTCTGCTCACCATGAAAGACTTGCAGTCCAGGCATGGATTCAGGTTCTTGCCGTAGCCGTGCCTGGGATTGATGACCACGTCCTTGTACGCTTCGACCACGTCGATGAAATGCAGCTTGATTCCAAGCTGCTCTGCGACCCAAAGGGCGTTATTGCGCTTCGGCCGCTGGCGGTCCCTTTTTCGAATGGCGTGGGTGTGGCCTTCGACGCAGAAACCGGTGAAAAAGTTGATACCCTCGACGTAGACGCCCTGGTCGAGCACGACCCGCGCAGCGAGCATGGAATCCAGCCCGCCCGAGATCAGCGCCACCGCTTTTCGCGCTTCAGCGCTCATGGGGGGTGATCTTAATCGACGTAGCCGGCGAACCGAAGGGCCGCCCTTGAATCAGCCACGATACGGGAGACGCCTCACGAGCGCAGTCGCCCGGAAACGGCCCAGTGACGATCAGAAACCTGCCGCGGCTCGAGCTGCGAAAGATTGGTCGCCTCGAGTTGTGCGGCGACCTCCTCGAGGGTGTAGGCAGCACAAAGCGAGGCGCGAAAGTCCTGACGCAGCACATCGGGCGCGTCAGCCGCATAGACTTCGATCAGTCGATCCAAGGCGGCTTCATGGTCAGGGCGCAACAAGTCCATGACCACCACCGCCGCTCCGAGCCCGGCGCATCGAGTGACCGTATTCCAAAGGTCATGAGGGTCCGCCATATGATGAAGCAGACTGTTCGAGATGACCGCGCCGTAGCTTGCTGCCTCCAGACGCTCGTCGGGAAGTCGACGACGGGTCAGATTAATTCGATCACTCAGGCCGGCAGCGCTCACCGCCTCGCGCGCGCAGCGGAGCATGCTTTCAGATCCGTCCACGGCGTCGATGCTCAACTGCGGAAAAGCTTTGGCAATGCGGATGGGAATGTCGGCGGGACCGCAACCAAGATCCAGCACCCGGCCTTGCGGAGACGCGTCCCCCCACGCGGCTTGAAACAGCTCCACGAACAGGGCGTTGGATTCGGAAAAGTCCGCCTCGGCGTAGGCCTTCGCCTGGGCGGGGGCATCCATGAGTTCGGGTTCGGGGGTGCGTTTCATGCGTGATGCGTGATGCGTGATGCGTGATGCGTGATGCGTGATGCAAAGAGCGTAATTCGTCCGGATAGTCTATCAATCCCTTCTTCGCGTTACGCGTCACTCGTTACGCGTCACTCGTTACGCGTCACCCATTCTCGCGTCACGCGTTACTCTTCACCCGTCACATCGCGCTTCGTCATTCGCCACTTATCCGAAGGAAGTCGCGATTCCAATGCGAACAGGTCCTTGACGTTTTCCCGCTTACGCACCAGATGGGCGCGCTCGCCGTCCACCATAATCTCCGCCGCCCGGGGTCGGGTGTTGTAATTGGAGCTCATGACAAAACCGTAGGCGCCCGCGGATAAAATTGCGAGCAGGGAGCCGGGCTCGATGTCCAGCCGCCGATCCTTAGCCAGGAAGTCCGCCGATTCGCACACCGGACCGACAACATCGTAGTGCTTTCCGGCGGACTCGCCGCTCGATTTCACCGTGCGCACCTCCTGCCACGCGCCGTAAAGCGCCGGGCGGATGAGATCGTTCATTGCCGCATCGGTGACGGCGAATCGCTTTTCGCCGTTACGCTTGAGATAAAGCACCCGTGCCAGCAGAGCGCCGGCGTTTCCGGCAATCGCGCGTCCCGGCTCCACCAGCAGCTTGAGCTTCCTGTCCTTGATGCGCTTGCGGATGGCGGCGATGTATTCGGCGGGCGCGGGTGGCGTCTCGTCCTTGTAACGGATGCCCAGGCCCCCGCCCACGTTCAGGTGCCGAATGCGGATGCCGTCTTTTTCCAGGGCGTCCACCAGGCTGATGATCCGGTCCAGCGCGTCGGCAAAGGGTTCGAGGCTCGTTTGCTGGGACCCGATATGGCAGTCGACGCCGTGCACCTCCACGTGCGCCATCTTCGCCGCTTTACCATAGAGTGTCGGCGCCTCCTCTATGGGCACGCCGAACTTGTTTTCGCTCAACCCCGTGGCAATGTAAGGGTGGGTTCTGGCATCCACGTCTGGATTGACGCGAAACGATACGGGCGCGTTTTTTCCGACCGCTCGAGATACCCGTTCGATGGTTTCGAGCTCGGCCGCTGATTCTACGTTGAAGCAATACACGCCGGCCTGAAGGGCCTGCGCAATTTCGGGACCCGTCTTCCCCACACCCGAAAACACCGTGCGGCTCGCTTTGCCCCCCGCGGCCAGCACCCGCTCGAGCTCGCCCGATGAAACGATGTCGAAGCCGGAGCCGAGACGCGCAAGCACATCCAAAACTCCTAGATTCGAATTGGCCTTGACGGAATAG
>JBFIYQ010000233.1:0-4734 GCA_041605275.1 Gammaproteobacteria bacterium | reverse complement strand
TCGGTCCGTTGAGTTCTCCCCCGCTGAAATGATCGGACATTTTTTTACCTGGTGGCGAAACACTCTGGCGGAAATGCTTCCCCAGAGCTGGACCCGGTCGCGGGGTAACGACGCCAGCGTTCTGGAGATCGATATCTCTCCCGCGCAAACCGTCTTCCGGCACCGGAGCGGCGATGACAGCGACGAGCTGGGAAATATCGAGCGCGGCCCGGGGCGGGCGAACCAGGGAACGCAGGCCGCCGCCCACTCCGCGCAGCGGGATGCGGTTAACGCCATGGTTCACGGTCTGCGTCCCGAGAAGACCCGCTGTGTTGTCCGGGTAGCGGACTCCCTGAGGCTCAACAAGACGGTGCGACTGCCCCTTGCCGCGGAAGAAAATCTGCGTCAGGTGCTGGCGTTCGAGATGGAGCGGCATACGCCTTTCCATGCCGACGACGTGTACTTCGACTACCGGCCCAAGGGGCGGGATCCAAAGCAGCGCAGGCTGGATGTGGAGCTAACGGTGGTGCAAAAGCCCCTGGTGGACGAAGCGCTCGGGGTGATTGAAGACTGGGAGCTTGAATTCAGTCCCGAGACGGGACTCGGCGGTGATGGCGAGCTCTCTTTCGTGCCGCGTCAGTATCGGGCCCCGACGAGCAGAGGACTAAATCGCGCACTTATCATTCTCAACGTTATCGCCCTTATCGCCGTGGGGCTGATCCCGATTTACCAGCAGCAACGCTACATCGACGGCCTGCAGCAGCGCGCCGATCGCGCCCGGGGGGCGGCAATGGCGTCGGTAGAGGTGCAGGACCGAATTCAGGCGCTGGAGCAGCGGCGCGCGCTGTTCCAGGAGGCCAAATCGGGACCCAGCGCGGTGGAGCTGATCGAGGAGCTGACGCGGGTAATGCCGGACGGCACCTGGCTTCATCGACTCGACTTCAAAAACGGCGAGGTTCAGTTCCAGGGACTTTCCGACGGGGCCTCTGCGCTCATTGCGGTGGTGGAATCGTCGTCGATGTTTCGCCAGGCGCGATTCGAATCTCCCATAACCCGCGACGCGCGCTCGGGTAAGGAGCGCTTTCATATTTCAGCGAAGATTGAAACCGAGCGCGCCAACGTCGCAAAAAACCCGGTTTCAAAGGGAAGCCGAAGTTGAGCCTGCAGACCGACAAGCTCAAGAACCGGCTGGCGGCAGTCTTTCTGCTGCTCTTTGTCATCGGTCTGGTTGCCATGTTCATGGTCCGGCCTATCTGGGCGCGCTACGCGTCGAATCGCGATCTGATCGCCGATTTGGAGCACAAAGTAGCGCGCTTCGAGTCCATCGCCACGAGCCAGACGGCTTTGGAGCAGCAGCTGGCGACGGTCAGACAAAGTATTAATCTGGATGAGCTCACCCTTCAGGCGGACAGCGCCACCCTTGCCGCTGCGGATCTCCAGGAGCGGGTGAAGGCTGCGGTGCAGGCGGCGGGTGGCAGTCTCACCAGCACCCAGATTCTCGAGCCACAAAAGGTGTCGTCGTTTGATCGGGTATCTGTGAACGTGCGCATGACCGGCACGACGCCAGCGGTACAAAGGAGCCTTTATGCGCTCGAGTCCGGTCGTCTCGTGCTGGTGATCGAGGATTTGCTGGTGGTCACGCGGCGCACCACGGTGAGACTGGGAAACCGGAAACGCGCCGAGCAGCAGGACTGGCTCGACGTGCGATTCAAGGTCAGCGGCTTCTACCAGTCCGCACCCGATCAGTCCTGAGGCCGACCGATGTCGAATCGAATTTCCGCCATCCTCCTGATCACCCTGATCGCGCTTTGCGGCGTGATCGTGATCGAGGCGCGCAGCGGCGTGTCGTCGACGGCACATTCGAGGTCGCCCTTGAATCGGGGAGTAGATTCTGCCGCGGCGGGCCCGGTCAGAATGACGCTTCCGCCGCTGGCGGCTCTCAGCGAGACCGTCGAGCGGCCGCTGTTCACCGAAACCCGCCGGCCGCCGGAAGGGGAGCCGGATGGCGCAGCGGTAAGCGCGAGCCCGGTTCCGGCGGGATCGTCGCTGAGCTTCTCGGTTTCCGCCATCGTAATTACCGATGACGAGCGCGCGGTGCTGCTGGTCCACCCGCAAAGCGGAGCACTGACCCGGGTCGCAGAAGGAGAAATGGTCGCGGGCTGGCGGCTGGACAAGGTGGAGAGCGATCGCGCCGTTTTCAGCAAGGACGGCGAGAGCCAAGAGGCCGTGCTTCGAAGTTTTGGCCCGCCTCCGCCGCGGCGGCCCCAGCGCGCCCTCCCGGCCGTTCGCGGGATCAAAGCGCCCGAGCGCACGCGCCGTCAGCCCGCGGGAACCACGCGGCTGCGCCCCTTCGATCCCCGGGAAGAGCCCGATTCGGGGCGTTGATTCGTCGCTTCCGCTCTCCGCGGCGATTTTTCTTCCCGCCCGTCGACAAAAACCTGCTTGCGAATCAACGGGTAGCCCGGGATACTTAACACGCTAATAACGAACAACCGATTAACGGAACGCGAAAAAACCGGCGGCCTTGATTCCCCGTGTTCGATTGGATTTCGCCACCAGCACGCCTTCGCGCCTGCGCCGTCATGACGCTGGCCGGCGCGCTGTGGGGATGCGCGGCGGTGGAGTCAACCCGCTCGCTGCCTCCCGCATCCGTGGGCGAGAGCGTGGCCTGGGACGAGGGGACGCCGGCAACAGTCACGACTGCGCCCGAGGCAGTTACCGCGCCCGTCACCGGCGTGGAGCCCGGGCGGCCGGATAACGGCGCCGATCTTTATCGGCCCGGTAGCGGCGTCTTCGTGCGTGAGGTTAAGGCCCCGGACGGCTCGTCAAAGCCCGGCGAGGTCACGCTCAACTTCGAAAACACCAACCTGCTCGAGGTGGTCAAGGTCATTCTGGCCGATCTGCTGAAGCAGAATTACGTCATCGATCCGGGCGTTCAGGGCGCGGTCACCCTTCAGACCAGTCGGCCGCTGCCGCGGGAAAGCCTGATCCCGACCCTTGAGATGCTGCTGCGCATGAACGGGGCGGCGCTGGTCAAACGCGGTGATTTGTATCACGTGGTGCCGCGGGAAAGCGCCATGCGCGGCCTCGCCTCACCCCAGCTCGGAAACACCAAGGCGCCGCTGCCGAGCGGCTACAGCGTACGCGTGGTGCCGCTTCGATACGTTTCCGCCGGCGAGATGCAGAAAATTCTCGAGCCCTTTGTCACCGCGGGAAATATCGTCCGCATTGATACCCAGAGAAATCTCCTGATACTCGCCGGCACGGGGCAGGAAATGGAAACCCTGCTGGAGACCATCGGGGTCTTCGACGTGGACTGGATCGCGGGAATGTCGGTAGCGCTGTTCACGCCGGATTTCGTCGACGCCGAGACGCTGGCATCGGATCTCGAGAAGGTTTTCGGCGACCAGTCCAAGGGACCGCTGGCGGGTCTGGTTCAGCTTGCGGTCATCGAGAGGCTCAACGCCCTGCTGGTGATCTCTCCAAGGCGGGAATACCTGGCCAAGGTGGCCGAGTGGGTGGACCGGCTGGACCAGGACCGCGGCGGCAGCGGTCGCCGCCTGTTCATTTATCACGTGCAGAACGGAAAGGCCGCGGACTTGGCCGCGGTTCTGCAGCAGGTGTTCGAGGAGCGCGCCGCTGAAAGAGCGATTCCTCCACCGGAGCTCGCGCCGGGGCTGGAGCCGGTTGAGCTTACAACCCAGGGACCGCCCGTCATCACCCAGGAAACGGAAACCGCAATTACCGGTGCGGCGCCAGCGCGGCAGCCGGAGCCCGGGCCGCGGCCACCGGCCCGCGCCACCACTCGCGCGGGGGAGGGTTTGCGGCTTTCAGAGGGCGGCGAAATCCGCATCATCGCCGACGAGGTTAATAACGCGCTGCTGATCATGGCAACGGCAGCGGAATACGCGCAGGTACGTGAGGCCTTGATGCGGCTCGATATCGTGCCGCTGCAGGTGCTCATCGAGGCAACCATCGCCGAAGTCTCGCTCACCGATGATCTGAGCCAGGGGCTCGAGTGGTTCTTCAAAAATAAGATCGGCAGCCGCGTCGGTTCGGCCCAGCTCGATCTGGGTAGTGAGGGCCTCGCTGCTCTTGTGCCAGGATTCTCCTACGCCATCACTTCAGGAGCGGATGTGCGCGCGGTGCTGAACCTGCTCGCCTCAGAATCTAAGCTCAAGGTGATTTCATCCCCCAGCCTCATGGTGCTCAACAACCAGACCGCGACCATCGAGGTGGGCGACCAGGTGCCCATCACCACCCAACAGCAGCAGTCCACCGTGGGCGAGTCGAACCTCGTCAACAGCATCGAGTATCGTAACACCGGCGTGCTGCTCACGGTGACGCCCCGGGTGAATGCCGGCGGTCTGGTGACCATGGAGATCTCCCAGGAAGTGAGCGACGTGAAACCGAATCCAGACGATGCACTCACGCCCACCATTCAGCAGCGCAAAATCAACAGCACCGTCGCGATTCAGTCCGGCGAGACTGTAGTTCTGGGCGGTTTGATTAAGGAAAACGACAGCTTCACCTCATCCGGCGTCCCCGGGTTGCGCAAGATCCCCGTGTTCGGTCTGCTTTTTGGCCAGACCACCGACGACCGTAGCCGCACCGAGCTCGTCGTCCTCATTACGCCGCGCGCGGTGCAGGGTGCAGCGGAGGCGCGCGAGATTACCGAGGAGTTTCGCGACAAGATGGAAAGTCTGAAACCAGAGAGCTATAAGAATCAGAACGACGTTGAAGAAGAACAAGCGT
>JBFIYQ010000232.1:0-4747 GCA_041605275.1 Gammaproteobacteria bacterium | reverse complement strand
GAGTGGCTGAAGAAAGCCGTGCTGCTGTCGTTCCGCGTTACCCCGAGCAGCGTGATGGAAGGTGGGTTTACTCGCTATTACGACAAGGTGCCGGCCAAGTTTGCCGGTCTTGACGAGGCTTCGATCAAAGCTTCTGGGGTGCGGGTGGTTCCGCCAGCGGTAGCGAGACGCGGCTCCTACGTCGCGCCGGGCGTGGTGTTGATGCCTTCATACGTCAACGTCGGCGCTTACGTGGACAGCGGCACCATGGTGGATACCTGGGCCACGGTCGGCTCATGTGTCCAGGTGGGGAAAAATGTTCATCTTTCCGGCGGGGTGGGTCTCGGCGGCGTGCTGGAGCCGATTCAGGCGTCGCCCACCATCATTGAGGACAACTGCTTCATCGGCGCGCGCTCTGAAATCGTCGAAGGAGTGGTGGTGGAAGAAGGCGCGGTGATCTCCATGGGCGTGTACATCGGACAGAGCACGCGCATCTATGATCGCGAGCGCGACACAATCACTTATGGACGCATTCCCGCCGGCGCGGTGGTGGTGTCGGGAAACCTGCCGGCCGAAAACGGAAAGTACAGTCTTTACTGCGCGGTGATTGTCAAACGAGTGGACGAGAAAACTCGCAGCAAAGTGGGGATAAACGAGCTGCTGCGAAACATCTGATTGCGTCCTGAGTCGATACTGTCGCCGGCCTCCGAGGTTTGCAGCGCAGCCAGAAATGAAAAGACCCCGCCGGGAAAACCGCGGCGGGGCCTTGAAAAACAGCCTTTTCGATTCGGGTCAGATCGCGACCTTTAGCTCGCCATATCCTTGAGCGCCTTGAGCGGCTGAACTTTGACCACGGTGCGTGCCGGCTTGGCTTTGAAGGTGGTCTCTTCACCCGTGAACGGGTTGATGCCTCTGCGCTCCTTAGTGGCCGGCTTGCGCTGAGTCTTAATCTTCATGAGCCCAGGGATGGTGCAAGTGCCGGGGCCGCGCTTCTTGATGTGCTGCTCGATCACCCCCGACAGCGATTCGAAAACGGCGCCAACTTCTTTCTTGCTCAGCCCCGTGTCTTCAGCGATTGCCGAGAGCAGTTGCGACTTGGTGTATGGATCTTTTACCGCGCTGGCTTTTGCCATTGATGATCTCCCTTAAGTAAAGACGGATAGCCAAAAAAAATTTTTATATTAAGTAAGAAAGCGTCCGGGACCACCCCGCCCCAGCGCAGTCCGCCGTGAATCATAATCACCGGGGTTTCAAATTACCAGCGATTACTAGGCACTTTTTCCCTTGAATTTAAGCCCCAAGTGACTTAGTGGTCGATTCGTGGAGATGCTGCACCGCGGACAAAAAAATCAAAAGGCCGGACAGAGCACGTTGCACTGTCCGGCCCATCGCCCGCTCGACTGACTCGTTAAGTGAATAATCCCCACGCTTTCAAAAGCGAAACCGCGAATCAGAAGAGGTAACTGTTATTGAATCCTATAAGTGCTTGAAACTTCGGTCGGGCCACGCCGCTGGCAACGGCCGCTGGTCTGACGGATCGGCGCTCACACCGCGCGCCAGGTGCCGTCTGGCTGTCGACAGGCAGTGCCCTTGATGACTTCCCGCTTGCCATCAATCCATCCTTCGGTGGTGTAGTCCCGGCACGGCGCTCCCCCGTCGTTCACATAGGTGTGCGTCGGCGTCACGGCGTACTTGTTACCCGTATCAGGGTTCTGCCAGGTGGACGTCTGTCCTGTGGGCGTTCGTTCCAGGGACTGAGTCGCCTTCATGCGGTCGACCTGGTCCATGGACTTGCCGATACTTCCACCAATCAAGGCGCCAGCAATCGTGCCGGCAACCGCCGCGGCAACTCTTCCAGAACCGCTGCCGACCTGCGCGCCCAGGAGGCCGCCCAGTGCGCCGCCGACAACCGTGCCGGCGTCCTGTTTCTGTGTCTCCTGCGAGCAGCCGGCGAGCAAAACGCTTGCTCCCAGCACCGCAGCCGCGATTAGCTTAATCATTTGAAACCTCCTCAAAGTGCCGGTACTTCGACGCGGTCGGCGTCTAAGGAATTAACCTCGGTTTTAAACAACAGCCCCGGCAATAAATTTGAAACCCACTAACAAAGCATCCATGCTCTCGCCGCTCTGTGCAAGCGCCCAAACTGCCGGCGCAAAATTTCGACATTATTCAATGAAATAAGTTTAAAGATGGCGGCCAAAACCAGAAAAATGCTGCAGCGGCTCAGCCACAGCCGTCGGGCGGAGGCCTCCCGGCCAGTCGATACCCAAAAAAGACCCCCAACATCGAGTCGATCGAAAAAATGACCATAACCGCCTCCAGAACTGATCGCATCTATGCGGTGTTGAGCGGCGACGATTCCGACGAACGCTCGTGCCAGGCGATTCCAGAGGATGCCTGCACTTCGGTGCCTCGCAATTTTCTCCTCAACCTGGCTAACGGATGCGCCACCAAGCTCGCCGAGCAGCTGGCGGGTCCGAATCTGGTGCTTCCGGTCATGCTGGCGTCCATGGGCGCGCCGGTGTCCCTGGTCGCCCTGCTGATGCCGATCAAACAGGCGGGGTCACTGATCCCTCAGCTCGCGGTGGCGGGACAAATCCGCGCTTTCCGCCTGCGCAAATGGTTCTGGACCGCCGCCGGCAGCACTCAGGCCTTGTGCCTGGTGCTGATGGCGTTGGTTATCGTCAGCGCGCCGGCGGCGGTGGCCGGGACCGCGGTGGTATTGCTGCTGCTGGTTTTCAGCGTTGCCAGCGGCGTGGGCTCGGTAGCGTTTCAGGACGTAATGGGCAAGACCATTCCCAAGGGTCGGCGCGGGCGGCTGCTTTCCGGCCGCGCCGCCATCGGCGGCGTGCTCACCCTGGCGGCAGGACTCACGCTCAACCTGGAGCGCGGGGAAACCGCGGCGCTGAGTCTGTTTCTCGTATTGCTGCTGGGCGCCGCCGCCTTGTGGGCCGCGGCCGCGATAGCGTTCGCCCTCACCGACGAGACCCCAGGCGCCACCAGCGGCGGCCGAAGCATGCTCTCCGAGCTCTCCTCCGGGCTGGCCCTGGTGCAAGACTCGCGAAGCTACCGGCGCTATCTAGGCGCGCGCGCCGGGCTGCTGTCGGCGGAGGTGGCGCTGCCCTTCTACGCTCTATACATCGCCAGCGCGGCGGGATCCAGCGCCAACCTTCTCGGAACGCTGCTGATCTCCGTTGCCGTTGCCAATATCGTCAGTAGTCCCATCTGGGGCGCGCTCTCGGATCGTTCGGGCCGAATGGCGATGGTGCTGAGCGGCGCTGTCAGCGTGCTCACCGGAATATTGTTGCTCACCCTTGGCGCGTTTGCGGACGCGGTGCCGCTTTGGGCCTTCGGCATTCCGTTTCTTCTCGGCGGAATCGCCGAGGCCGGCGTGCGCGTGAGCAGAAAAACTTATCTGGTAGACATCGCGCCGGAGGACGAGCGACCCCTGTATACGGCTTTCAGCAATACTTTCGCCGGCGCAATCGCCCTGGCGAGTGGGCTGCTTGGCGTGCTGGCCTCGCTGGCTGGCGTGGGGGCCGCCGTCGTCGCACTCATCGGCTTTGCGCTGCTGGGGTCGCTGATCGCTTTCGCCTTGCCGGAGGCCGGACACGGTGACCTGGACAAAGATGCCGCACCGGCATAGCTGGATCTGAGCCCGCAGCCGGCAACGCCGTCGTTAAAATGAGCCCTGACGGGCTGTTGAGAACCTGCCTGGAGAACGCGCGCCTTGTCCGCCTACGTGTCGCTGTTCGTCGCTGCATTTCTTGCGGCCACTCTGATCCCTTTCTACTCCGAGTTCGCCGTCGCCGGCATGGTCAGTCTGGGAAAAAACCCGCATCTGACGTTGCTGGTGGCGACACTCGGAAATACCCTGGGGGCGGCGGTAAACTGGGTCCTGGGCCGCTTTCTGCTCCACTTCGAGGACCGTAAATGGTTTCCGGCGAAGCCGACGAACCTGGAGCGGGCGCAGCGCTGGTTCGGCAAATACGGCGTGTGGTCGCTGTTATTTGCCTGGCTGCCGGTGGGCGGCGACGCATTGACCTTCGTCGCTGGAATCATGCGGGTCAACTTCGCGCTGTTCTTCGTCCTGACGGCAATTGGAAAAGGAGGACGCTACGCCGTCCTGATTTATATCCTGGATTCTGCAGTTAACTGACTCAGTTGAATGCAGAACGTCTTGATACGCAGTGGCTGAAACGATCCTGATCATCGAGGATGAGCGCGAGCTCGGTGAAATGCTCAGGCGTCATTACGAACGCTCGGGCTGGGAAGTGGTGTTGTGCGACAGTATCACGGGCTCGCGCCGCTACATCGTCGATCAAGATCTCCAGCCGCTCGTCATCCTTTCAGAGATGAATCTGCCGGACGGGAACGCGCTGGACCTGCTCGACGAACTCAACGGAGCGCGCCGCGGCAGCGAGTGGATATTCCTGACCAGTCACGGCAGCGTCCCCGATTCGGTGCGTGCGCTGCGACTCGGCGCATTCGATTTCCTGGAGAAACCCTGTGATCAGGAACGTCTCGACGTAGTCGTCAACGGCGCGACGCGGAGCGCCAAAGCCCAGCGCCGTCTGTCCGATCAGTCCGAGGCCGGCAGCCGACAGTTTGCTCCGAGCTCGTTTCTAGGACGCAGCGAGTCAGCGCGCAACGTGCGCGCGATGCTGGAGCGGCTCTGCGAGGTTCCCTTCAGCGCGCTGATCATCACCGGCGAAACGGGAACGGGTAAGGGCCTGTGCGCGCGCATTCTGCACCATTCGGGGCAGCG
>JBFIYQ010000231.1:0-4787 GCA_041605275.1 Gammaproteobacteria bacterium | reverse complement strand
GCGTAAAGCTCGTCGCGCAGGTGCAGTCCCATGGCTGTGCGCACCTCCTTGCTTTCCTTTTCCCGGATGTTGGCCGGGTTGTCCTCGGCGAACAGCTTGGGCAGCCGCGCGCGCATGACCTCCACTTCCTCAGGTGTGAACAGATCGGGAAGGATCAGAAACCCGTCGCGATAAAATTGCGCCAGCTGCTGGTTGCTGAGGTTCATGGGATGTCGTTGGCTTTGAATTCAGGCAGGTCTATTTTCGAACATGCTGTCTCAGAGATCAGCCCCGGGGCGGTATCGTCAGCGGACAGTACGGTCGCCGGAGATATCCCTGGGCTTGAGGATGGCGAAGGCGGCGGGGCCTATAAGCATGATGACGGCCAGATGAGCAAAGCCCAAGCCCCAGTTGAGCACCGACTCGCCGCCGAGCCAGTCCAGAAGAACCCCCATCACCAGCGGGCCAATGAATCCGCCGCCGTAACCCATCATGGCGTGGATGGCCAGGGTCGCGCCGCGGCGCCCGGGCTCGGCGGTGCCCACCGTGCCCGCGGTCAGCGACGCCGAGTCCGCGTAGATGAGCGCGTTGTAGATCAGGCAAACGGCGGTGGCGACGCCATAACCCCAGGCGGCAGAAAAGCCGACCACCAGCGAGACCGCCATCGAGCACGCCATCACCGTCAGTATCCATCGCTTCCGGCCGCTGCGCACGGCCATCTCGTTTCCGACCACGCTCATCACGGTGCCGACCAGCTCCATCAGCATGGCGACGACGGTCGGAATCAAAAAGTTGATCCGCTCTCCGCTCTGAGCGGCGGTGAACACCAGGAAGGTCACCACCCAGGAGCGCACCACGAACATTTCCCAGGTGTGCACGCAGTAACCGATGGCGTAGGCCATGGCGGAACGGTTTCTAAAAACAGGCTTAAAGTCGAGCAGTTTCTGTCCTGCCGGGCGCTCCGGCGGCGGCGTATCTTTCGGGAACAGGGTCACCGCCACCGCCAGTGCGGCCAGCGCGCCCACCGCCCCGGCGATGAACGCCGCGTGCCAGTCGAACCAGGTGGCCATCAGTCCCGCCAGCAGGAAAGAAAGCGAGCCGCTGATGCCGATGCTGGCGGCGTGGGCGGCAACACCGCGTGACTGCACCGCCCCCTCCAGATGATCCGTCAACGCCTTGAGACCCACCATGTAGGTGCCGGCCCAGCCGATGCCGGCGAGCACGCGAAAGGTGAGACCGGTGGCAAATCCCTCGGCAAAGTATGCCATGCCAAGATGCGACAGCGCGGTGAGTGCCACCGCGACGATGTAAATCTTTCGCGCTTCGATGCGATCCGTCAGCGTGACCAGCAGCGGCACCGCGGCGCTGTAGGCGCCGAAGAAAATTCCCGAAAGCCACCCGGCCTCGGTGTGAGTGAGACGCCATTCGTCAAAGAACCCCGGCAGCAGCGCGGGAAAGGCAAACGCGCCCAGCTGAGCAAACGTCTGCGCGGCGCAGAAAACGGCAATGAGCCCGACGCTCGTCCGCGTTGCCGCCGAATTCATTCCGCTCCGATCCTTTTTTCAGGATCAAAGTATGCAAAACGCGATCGCTGCAAATCGAACCCCCCTTAAAGGCACATTGTATCCGCGACTCGGCACCGGATATCAGCGAGCCACGATGAACGGAGCTCCTTCGCCGGCTCGGCTTTCGTCATCACCCGGGCGGCGATAGACTCAATGAACGGCACCTTCGCCGCTTCGGATCCGCGTGGACCCTCGGCGAGGGAAGCAGGGTCGCAGATTCAGGAGTAGCCGATGCCCTATGTGAGATCCGACGGCGTCAAGCTTTACTACGAAGAGCACGGAGAGGGTGAAACCATTCTTTTCGTTCACGAGATGGCCGGCGACGTGCGCAGCTGGGCCCCGCAAATGCGCTACTTCGCCCGACGCTATCGCTGCGTTGCCTATAACGCTCGCGGTTATCCGCCCTCCCAGGTTCCGGAAGACTCAGACGCGTACTCCCAGGCGCAGGCGGCCGGTGATGCCGCCAACGTGCTGCGTGAGCTTGGCGTCGACAAGGCCCACGTGGTGGGCTTGTCCATGGGCGGGTTCGCCACCGTGCACTTCGGGCTTGAGTTCCCTCAAATGGCGAAATCCCTGGTGGTGGCGGGATGCGGCCACGGATCTGCGCGCGCGGACCAGAAGCAGTTTCGCGCCGACGCCGAGCGGCTCGCGACGGAAGTCGAAGCCAAAGGGATGAAAAATCTCGCCGAAGTTTATGCGGGCAATGCTTCCCGAGTGCAGTTCGAAAGCAAGGATCCCAAGGGCTGGACCGAGTGGCGCGATGCTTTTGCCGGGCACTCGCCCATCGGCACCGCGCTGACCTTGCGCAACGTGCAGGGCAAGCGCCCGTCGCTGCTGGATTTCGAGGCGGAAATCCGCGAGTTCAAAGTGCCGGTGCTGTTGATTGCCGGCGACGAGGACGACCCGGCGCTGGATGTCACGCTTTGGCTCAAGCGCACCTTGCCCATGGCGGGCCTGTCGATCTTTCCTAAGTCGGGTCACACGGTGAATCTGGAGGAGCCGGCGATGTTCAACAGCCTGGTGCAGGACTTTCTTTGGCGGGTGGAGGCGGGCGCCTGGGGCGCGCGGGATCCTCGTGCCCGGTCGAAATCGACGATGTTCCCGGAAAATCAGTAACAGGTGACATGTAACATGTAACTTGTAAGAGTCGTGGGCTTCTTACTCCGTACTTCTTACTTCTTACTTCTTACATGTTACATGTTACATGTTACTTGTCACTTGTCACTAAGCTAAACCGTTTCATGCGCCGTTTCGCTCTGTTTCTATTCCCTGCCGTTCTGATCGCCTGTACCGACCAGGAACGAGAAACGGCGCGGCTTGCCTCGGGCTGCATCAACGCGAGTTCCGACAACCGGGTGAAGCTGTCCGGGTCCTGGTCCAACAGCTTCGAGGTCGAGGTGGAGGGCAATGACATCACCGTGCGCACGGAAGTGCCGCTGGGCATCGCCTTGACTGGGAGGATCAAGTTCGGATATCGGGAATTCCGCTGCCGCAAAGTCGGCGATCGCATCGAGTTCCTGAGCGCGGTATGGGAGCAGCCCTAGCGCCGGATAGAAAAATGACGCGCGGACCAATTGATCCAACTTACTTGGTCATCTCACGATACTTTTTTCGCGCCTTTTCGAAGAACGCCGGGTCCTTGCTGTACTGACGCACCACCCAGTCGACGAACCCCTGGCTGTACTGGCGCGAGCCGAACTTGGGCTCGTGGGTAAACTCCTCGCGGCCGTCGATATCGTGCGCCTTGCGCACCGATAGAAAGTCGAACGAGTTGAACACCGTGCCTTCGGGCAGGCGCCGATCAATTTCGATCATCGCCTCCTTGGCGCGGTAAGGGTGCGTCCGATCCACGTCGACCACGCGGTAGGTCGGCGCATTCGGATCGTCGATGATTTGTATCGGTAAGGCATCCGGAGAATCCGCATGCTGAATCGTGGGCGGCAGCACCGCGATTTTCGAGCCGGCCGGCGCCCGCACCACTCTCTGCACGTCCGCCAGCCAGCTCTTTCTCACGCTTCGAAGCTGGGTCTCCAGCGCCTTGCGGAGCTCCGCGCTGGTGCCGGTCACGCTTCTGGAGCCGCGCCTGAAATACACGGTGCCGGCCGAGAATGCTGACTTCTCCCACAGCTCGTCGTCCTTGTAGAGGCCCTCTTTGGTGAAGACGATGGGCGGGAAAGCGGCTCCGGCTTCAATCGCGGCTACGGTTGCCCCGTCCTTTTGCAGCTTGTGCAGATGGAAGTTGGAAAACGGCGAGTCGGTGAACTGGTGGAGCTTGTCGGCGATCATGATGGGATCCATGCCCAGCACCGCGGAAATATCCTCGCCGGATAGTTCGCCTTCGGCTTCCACACCGATGAGCACTACGCCGCCGCCGGAGTTCGCCATCGCCGCAAGATCTCGGATCAGCAAACTCCAGTCCTGGCTCGATCCAATGTCGAAGCGCCCGCGGAATTCCACGTACTTCGATCGGCGTTTTGCGGAGAGTGCCTTTTTGAGCAGCGGGCCCATCATGCTTCTCCCGGCGTCGGACGGCGGCGCGGTTCCTGTCTCAGATCCTCGTCGGCGTTAGCGTAATCCCGGTCATTTTTTGAAAATCGAAAGATCCAGCTGCTCGATTTTTCCCATCCAGATGGCGTGCCGGGTGTGGTCTGCCAGATCGTCGCCGGTTTCTGGATGAATGAAGATGACGAGACCGTCGCGATTAAGCGCAAGCCACGGAATCAGCGTTCCGAAGAGCTCCGGTTCGAAGGCGAGCTGACAACTCCAGCAGGGATGAGGACCCACCGGGCGCTCGTGCTTGCGGCCCATTTTGAGCGCAAAGCGCTCTTTCGCTGCTTCGCAAAGGGTGCGAGCCTGGGCGATGGTGGACGCGTCGTAATAGACGTGGGCGTGGAAGCCCCGGATCTGCGCCATGGCGATGGTCCTATAAGTTAGGCTCGACGTCCATTATGCAGATGCCGCGGCGGCTGTAAAAAAAGGGGCGGCACCAGGCCGCCCCTCACAAAAGTTAAATCGAGCCTCGCGAGTTCGAGCTTATTTCACCCGTCCCTCGCGCCAGGCCTTGATCAGCTCGTCGTACTGCACGGTCTCGCCCTTGGGCTTCTCGTTGGCGAGCTTGGCTTTGGGTGATCCCGGCCGGTTGAGCCAAACGGACTCGGGCTCCTCCTTGTTGAGCTTGGGACCGCATTCTCCCTGAACGCCGGAGCGCTCGAGACGCGCCAGCACCTTGTCCTGCTCCCGGGC
>JBFIYQ010000230.1:0-4810 GCA_041605275.1 Gammaproteobacteria bacterium | reverse complement strand
TCGGTGCTCGCGCTGGTGGAGCTCGCCAGACACGAACAATCCCGCGATGCTTCGCTCCTTTCCTTGGAGCAGGTGGAAACTCAAACGCGCAAAACCCTCGAGCTGGCCGAGCAGTTCGTCGAGCTGGTGCGGGCCGAGACCCAGGACGAGCTGCGCCTGGAAGAGCTCGACCTGGTGGAAGTCGCGACCAACGCCGTGGAGCAGGTGTGGGCGCAAGCCAAGTCCAGAGGCATCACCCTCGAACGCCGCTTTGAGGTCGACGTGGCCTGGATCCAGGGGGATCCGAGCCTGCTCGAGCGCGCCATCGTCAATCTACTCAACAACGCCATCAAGTACTCCGCCAACGGCACCAAGGTGGAGCTGGTGGTGGCAATCAAAAGCGGTGAGCTTCATGCCAGCGTCATAGACCAGGGGCCGGGCGTTGCGCCGGCTGAGCTGCCGGAATTATTCGACCGCTTCAAGCGCGGCGCAGCGGGCGGAATTCCAGGAAAGCGTGGGATCGGCCTTGGACTCGCCTTCGTCAAGGCCGTCGCCGACCGTCATGGCGGTCGCGTCGAGGCGTCGAGCGAGCTGGGCAAAGGCGCCCGCTTTACTCTGGTTCTTCCGCTGACCGCTTGACGCTGCGGTTATCGGTGAAGCGATTATCCGGGCGAACGTGAATTTCGCGGCGAATACAGAGCCTGCTGTAGACCCACGCAATGAATCGGCTTGAAAAACCCGGTCCGTTCGTTGTTCGACTCGAAGCTGCCCTGGATGACGCCGATGATCTGGCCGGTCAGCGCGTCCACCACCGGAGCGCCCGAGCTCCCCGGAATAAACGGCTCCTCGATCTCCACCACCAGATTATCGGAGCACCTGAAGGGACTGCCGGACTCGACACCGGACTGCATGCGGTCGAACACGGCCAGATTCAAGATCGTGCTTTCTTTGAGCTCCCACCTGGCCTCGACCTTGCGCACCCAGTACACCGGGCGTCCGCGCTCGAAGCTCGGCGTGACGGCGACGCGCAGCTGGTTGCAGTAACGCCGGCAAAGCTCCCCGGTCAGCTCGAAGATCGCGATGTCCTGATCTTTGTCGACAAAGATCGGGCTGAGCGCGACGCCGTCCACCGAAACGGTTTGACGAACGAATCGGGAGCGGCTCGCCAGCAGATTGTGATAAACGGTTATGAAATAACGGCCGACGACGAAACCGCTGCCGACGTTGAATTCTACGCTGCGGTCCGAAAATTCCGTCTTTGTTCTGACCAGCTGGACGATCTCGGCGAGCGTGTTTCTTTGAACCGCATTGATTCCGGCGAATGCATGCCGCGCGCTGAATCCGGGTTCGTTAGCGCTACTCAGCTGGCTTAAGAGGCCGATTCCAGCGGCCAACAATCCCGGCACGAGAAACCGTTTGAGCCGATGCATACGCGTCCCCCAATGGCCCCTGGCGAAGTCCATCCATATAGGTATAGACCATTACATCGGCAGGCACGGGAATTACCTTAGGATTGTGGCAAAACTCCCGGCCGGATCGGCCAGAACACGCGCCAGAACGCGATTCCCCGGCGGAATCGGACTATTGCAGGCCGTGGTCGCGGATGAATGTTTCCAGCTCCGAGATCCACACCGGCCCGAGGTTGAGTTTTCTCAGCGTGGCCGAAGGATCAAAAAGCATGAAAGTGGGGGTGCCGTAGAGAGACGCCTCGTGCGGCTCGCCGCAGGTCCACTGCAAAGCCAGACTCTCCGCCACAAGACTGGGGAATCCCATGTTCCATCGCATCATGGTCTCGACAATCCTGCGCCTGCGCGCGTAGCCGTCCAGCGCGACCCCGAGAAGGGAGAATTTAGGCTCGGGGCAAGAGGCGTAGTAAGCGCCGTACCTGGGCATTTCGCTGGCACAAACGGGACAGTTGCTCGCCCAGAGCACCACCAGCGTCCACCGGCCCATACCGATATGTGCGTCGATGGTGGTCTGTCTTCCGGCGAGATCCCGTAGCGAAGAAGGTGCCAGTTCCAGCCGTTGCGTCAGTCCGCAGTTCAACTTCAGCGTATGGAAAATATCGGCAATTCGTGGAAGCGCCGTGCGTTTCATCGCGGCAGTCGGGTGGCGGGACCCGGTTCGAAATTTGGTGGTAAGGGGAATCATGACAAGTGCTCTTGTTGTTATCTCGGTTATGGCGCCCGGCCGGCGGCGCGCCTCCAGGGCGCGCAACCGGCCGGCACTTTCGCGCTCACATCACTCCAAGTTTTCTCAAGGTTTCGATGGTCAGGCGACCTTCAGCAATTCCGTTCGCGGCCTGATAGCTGCTCACGGCGCTCATGGTCCGGGGCCCGACGATTCCGTCGATGGGACCAGGATTGTGACCAGCGCTGTTAAGGGCGCGTTGTAGACGAGTGACAACGTCAGGAGTCGTATTGGTCTCGCAAAGAATCGAGCGCCACTCCATATGTCCCTCTGAAACCAGAACGGTCTCGCTCACCTGCTCGTACTGCTCGCTCACCTTGGAGCGCATTTCCTTCGCCGGTTCGACCAGCTTTCTTACCTTCACGGTCTTGTACTCGGCGGGAATTTCCACGGTCTCGGTTCGCGGCGGCTGAACCATCACGCGCTTACTCACGGTTCGGTACTTCGCCGGCACCTGAATCTCTCTGGTGCTCGCGGGCGTCACCAGCACCTGCTTGGTGACGGTCCTGTACTCCGCAGGAACGTCGACAAGACACATGATCTCGCCGGTGGCCTCGTCGATCTTCTCGATCGGACCGCGGCCCTTCTTCCAGGTGGTATACGCCGGGCGAACCATCACCCGCTCTTCGACGTTTCGATAAACGGCGGGCACCGGCACGAGCTTGGTCGACGCCTCGCTCACCAGCACCTTCTCTTCCACCGTGTCGTACAATGCCGGAATCAAGCGAATATCTTTCGAAGCCTCCTTGACCAGCACCCGCTCCTCGACGAGCTCGTAGCGCGGCTCGGTGACCTCGACCCGCTCGGTCGCCGGTCGGCGCAAGACTGTCTTGGTCGTGGTCTTGTATTCAGGTGGAATGAACACACGTGCGTAGCACTCGCCCGCTTTTGCGTTAGGCGGGAGCAGCTGTCCTTTTTTCGCCTGCTGAAGATCTGAGGACGTCTGTTCCAGGGTTGCGTTCTGCGACTGAAGCTTGCTTTGCAGCGAGTCGTAAGAGCTCTGAAGCGCTCGCTTTTCGGACTGCTCGGCCTCGAGCTTCGTTCGAAGCTGATAAACATCGGTCTCGGGATCCATGGCTGCGCAACCACTGATGGCCAGCGCAAGCACGGATGTGCCGAGTATCTTGGGGTCAGGTAATCTCATGGGGTTTCCTCCCGTTCAATCGTCATCGCTCAGTAGTTGAGTTGAATCTCTCGGTTTTCCGCGTCCACCGAAGCCGAACGTGTGTGGGCTCGACTTGCGGCTCGGAGAACTGCGCGGGCGATTTCATGGTATGGAAAAGAAACCCGGATTAAACCGGGGTAAATGCAAACATTTGTTACGCTTTCAAATGGCGAATTTTTCACTGCCGGGCCGCGGCGCCCGGGCGAAGTGAAAGCGCGGCTGGATTCATTCGCCGCGGATGAGGGCTCTATCCACGACGAGGTGTTATTCCGTCGAGCCTAGCTTTTCTCCCACTGATCCAGCAGGTTTTCCAGCTCCGCAATCCCGGGAATAACCGCGTCACAAAGGGATTCCAGCTGCTTCGCCGTGCTGCTTCCGGTAAGCACGCCAACGACCTTTGCGACGGAGGCCGCGCGGCCCATATGGAGATCGTGGGGCGTGTCGCCCACCAGGATGATTTCGCCAGGCGCGAGACTGGCGTGAGCGCAGAAGGCGTCCACCATGCCGCGTCCGGGCTTGTGGCCGTGGCCGCTGTCGTAGCCGCAGATGAAGCTGAAATGCTTATCGATGCCGAGACGGGACAGGGTCGCATCGGCGGACACGCGGCTGTCCATGGTGGCGACGCCCAATGTCAGGCCCCGGGCTTCCAGTCTTCCGAGCACCGCGTGGAGATCCTTGACCGGGGTTGCGAACGCCGGTGCGTCGGCATTGAAAAGTTGTTCGAGCTTGGTTTTGAGCCATGTCTCTTCAAGCCCAGTTTCCCGCGCCCACAGCGCCGCAATCTCCGGCGTCGTGCCGGCGGCGAGCGGAGAGTTGGGCGAGCAGCGATCCGTTTCGGCGCTGTATCCCCCCAGCTCCAGCAGACGCGCTTCCATTCCCGGTCGTCCAGCAGCACGCGCCACCATGGCCACCGCCTGTTGGTATGCTGGCATCCAGGTGTGGTGAAAGTCGATGAGCGTGCCGTCCTTGTCGAACAATATTCCTCGGAACCTCATCGGGTCAGATCTCTTGAAAGATTCGAGTAGCCGCTTGTTTCTCAAACACGATAGTTTTCAAGGGATATGATCCCTATTTGCGCGCGCAGACAAAGGTGAATTGGCCGATCTGTCGACGTCGCACGTCGTTGTCACGCACGAAATCGCTCAGCGCGCCGGCTTTATCCAACGCCAGTATCTTCGCTCTGACGATTTCGAGCTGATCTTGATCCACCATGGCCCAGATGGAGTCGCCGCTGCGCCAGCGCTGGTCCAGGGGGCCGCGCCCCTCGAAGTAATATCGACCCTGCATCACCCCGTCCAGTGGAACGAAACAGCCGGCGTGGACCAGTCCGCAATCGCTCATGATGTTTTGAAGCACGTCAATTGGAACATGTCGTCGGCGCATTTTTTCCATCGCTTCGGGAATGAGCGTCAAGTACCACCAGCCGTGCCTGATCTGCTCTTGTGAGCAAATGTTGATCATCAGAACGCCCCCGTG
>JBFIYQ010000229.1:0-4837 GCA_041605275.1 Gammaproteobacteria bacterium | reverse complement strand
GTCGGCGTTGCTGGCACCTTGCCGGCGCAGTTTACTTTTTACCCCGCGTTTCTGAAACACGGGAGCGAGCGCGGGCTGGGAATGGCGGGACACGCTGCTCGCGCAGCTTAGGAGTTCAATCGCTTAACTGAACCAGCCGGGATGAACGCTAACCATCAGCGAGAAGGCGCCGAGCAGACAGGAGGCGGTCCAGACCAGGGTGGCCGGCAGCAGGAAAAAAAGACCACAGGCGCGGAATTTTCTGCGGCGGGCGAATATCAGGAGCACCGTTATCAGCAGCGCCACGAAGGGCACTCCCGACCAGAGGAGAATGTCGCTCCAGGGGGTCCTGAATCGTTCCTCGGTAAAAAAGTTGCCCAGGCTCATCAGCAGGATGGGAAGCGGACACAGGAACAAGAGAAATTTGACGATTATGCGTTTCTTAATCACGTCAAGTATTGGTCCCGATCCTGTTTTCGGATTTATTCCAGTTCAGTTCTTTGTTCCGGAGACATGTCCGGCTGCGCGACATGACGCGCTGTCAATTCCAGCAGATACTCGGCCGACGCGTCGCCGTGGCGGTTCGGTATGGCTATCAAGTCGTCCGCCTCGTCCGGCCGTTAATCCAGAACCTGCTTCGCAACCGTGGCGCTCGATGGAGTCATGATTCACACGACTCATTAATAGTAGACGGACGAAGCGGGTTTTTGTTTTTGGGAACGCGAGGTATGGTTTGAAACTGCGCTATAAATCAACGGCTTACCAACGTAAAATGTGCCCGCGCGCCAAATGAGCCGTGAAAAATTCCCGATTCTTTTAACAAAGTTGTGAACATCGAACGATCTATCCAGCGAAGCTGACGGTGAAGTTGTGATAAAGCGAATAAACGCGGGCGTGCTCGAGGTCGCCTACCAGGAGTCGGGCGACGCAGGCGACCGGGTCGTTTTTCTGCTCCACGGTTTTCCCTACGACATACACGCCTTCGATGAAGTGGCGCCACTGCTGGCGTCGGCCGGGTGCCGGGTGGTCACGCCCTATCTGAGGGGTTACGGCCCGACGCGATTCCTGTCGCCGGAAACCCTGCGCTCGGGGCAGCAGGCGGTGCTGGCCCACGATCTGCTGGCGCTCATGGATGCGCTCGACGTTCCAAACGCGGTGCTCGCCGGTTACGACTGGGGTGGGCGCGCCGGATGCATCGTCGCCGCGCTGTGGCCGGAGCGGGCCCGGGGACTGGTGACCGTCAACGGCTACAACGTCCATGACGTGCCGGGTTCCATGGAGCCTTCCAGACCGGAAAACGAGTTTCGTCACTGGTACCAGTACTACTTTCACGGCGAGAGGGGGCGCAGAGGACTCGAGCAGAACCGCTACGAGCTGTGCAAGCTGCTGTGGAAACTCTGGTCGCCTAGCTGGAACTTTGACGAAGACACCTACCGGCGCACCGCGACGTCGTTCGACAATCCGGATTTCGTCGAGGTGGTGATTCATTCATACCGGGTGCGTTACGGCCTGGTGCCGGGCGATCCGACGGTGGAGGAAACCGAGCGGCGCCTCGAAGCGCAGCCGAAGATCGGCGTTCCGACGGTTGCCATCGACGGCGATGCGGACGGCGTCATGTCCGTGGGCGGCTGCGAGGACCACGCCAAGTATTTTAACGGCCCTTACGAATACCGCGTGTTCCCGGGCATCGGTCATAACCCGCCCCAGGAAGCGCCCCAAGAGTTTGCCGATGCGGTGCTGTCCCTGATCTGAAACACGCTTTTCGCGTCGTCACACTAGAGAATTTCCTGAGCGCGTTGCCATGGCTTCTCCCGACCCGCAGATGCAGAAGGAGATCGACGCCATGATCTATGCCGAGATCCGGAAACGCGATCGGCGAAACGCGCGTTTCTGGTTTATCGCGTTGATCGTTGGCATTATCGCGGCCGGCATCACGGCCTTCATTGATAACCAACCAATGATTAAGGCCCTGTTTGCCGTGGTCGCGTTTATTGGCATATTCGGGTTTCTTGCCTTCCTCTCCACGAAAAAGTCACTCAAAGGTTGGTTTGGCGACGTGTTTTACTGGTCGTAAGCCGGTTGAAAGCTTCCGGACGGAACTGAAACTTCCGATTGGGTTCCGCATCAGAGAGGTTATCCATGAACGATACCAAGACCTATTCCGGCCGGTGTTTCTGCAATGCCGTCGAGTTCGAGATCAGCGGCGAGCCTTTCGCCATGGGCTTTTGTCACTGCGATTCCTGCCGGCAGTGGTCGGGGGCTCCGGTGACGGCATTCTCTCTGTGGAAATTCGGTGCGGTCACTTTTACCAAAGGTGAAGATCGGATTGGCTCATTCAATAAAACCCCGAAGGCCACGCGCAAGTGGTGCAAGATATGCGGAGGGCACATTCTCACCGAGAGTCGTGAAAGTGGATTCACCGACGTTTTCCCCGCGCAGGTTTCGGACTTCGCGTTCAAGCCCGCGATGCACGTGCACTATCAGGATTCGGTGTTAGCGATTAAAGACGGACTGCCCAAGTGGAAGGACCTGCCGGAACGCGGCGGCGGTTCGGGAGAATTGCTGCCCGAATGAGCGGTTCACTTCGATGGCGGTAACTGAAACGGGTTCTTTACCTCTGCGAAACGCCGGCCGCGCGTTATCCGCGTCCCGGATTCCGCTGTTTGTCGCCTTGATACTGCTGGCACCCTGCCGGTGGGCGATGGGCGAGCTGACGTTCCCCGACGATTACGGGCCCCACCCGGATCACCGGATCGAAGCGTGGTACTTCAGCGGCCGGCTTTCCGCAGAGGAGGAGCAGCCTTTCGGTTTCCATCTGGGCTTTTTTCGTCTCGGCGTTGCGCCGGATGGGGCGAAGCAGACGTCAACGAAGCAATCCGCCTGGCGGATACGGGAAATTTACCGGGCCGAGCTCGGAATCGCCGATTTGAAAAGCGGGCGGTTCGAAAGTGACGAGCGCTTGAGCCGCACGGCGTTGGGGCTGGCGGGAGCGCAGGCAAGCCCGTTCAAGGTTTGGTTGTACGATTGGGTCGTCGAGAGCTCATCCGCTTCGAGTTCGCAGCCGACTTTCCGCCTGCGCGCGACCCGGGGCGAAGAGGCGGTTCTCGAGCTCGAGCTGAAGGCCGCCAAACGTGCCGTCATACCCGACGGACAACCGTTCATGGGCGCGGAGAGGTCGCGTAACAACATGCGCTGGTATTCCGTCACCCGCATGGTCGCTGGCGGAACGCTCAGGCTCGACGAGCGCGTGCACCGGGTGAAGGGACACGTTTGGCTCGACCGGATGTGGCGTGATGCCTCGCTGGATTTCATCACGGCGTCGTTGGGCAGCACCGATCGGATCGGATTTCTTTCCGCCGGGCAGATTGCCATCAACCGGTTCGCGCTGCTGCTTGAAAACGGCTGGGAGCTGCTGCTGTTTCAGATGCACCGCATAGACGGCAGCGGCGTTCCTTTAACCACCGGCATCCTGGTCTACGGGGACGGAACGTCGCGCGCGTTGCGCCGCGAGGATCTGGTGCTGTCCGAGCGCGATCACTGGATAAGCCCCGGGGGGGCGCGGTATCCGGCCGCCTGGCGCGTCACCGTTCCCGAGGATGGAATCGATCTCATGGTCAAGGCGGCAGTACCCGACCAGGAAGTGCGCGAGACGGTGCGATACTGGGCCGGCGCCGTGGATATCAGCGGAGAAGCCATCGGCCGCCCGGTGAGCGGACACGGGCACGCCGCGCTTGTGGGGTACGGCGCTCGGCCCGAAGATTAGCCAGCGCAAACGCGCAAGCATCCGTTATTCAATGCAACGCATCCTGCTCATTCTTTTTCTGGCCGTACTCGGCGCGCTGGCGGCCTGTGGGTCCGAAGAGGAATCGGTGCAGGCCACCAAGTCCCCCGTGGGTCCGGTGCCGGCGGCGGAGCAGCGTCCGGGCGATCCGCGGGCAGGTTACGAGGCGCTGGTCAACAACGCTTATGTCACCTGCGGTATTCCGTACTCCGCCTATCGGGAGTTTGCCGATCCGCCCGCGCCCGAGGCGCTGCTTACCGATCGAAAGGGACGCAACGCGGAGCTGCCCTATGCGCTGACGTTTCATGTCACCACTGAGGGTGTTGAGCTGGTGACCTCCAACTGTCTCACCTGTCACGCGGCCTACTTCAACGACAAGCTCATCATCGGGTTGGGCAACGAGTCCCGCGACTTCACCCGGGATCTGTCGGGATTCGTCGAGAGCGTGGGAGCCTACGTCCAGGGTGAAGCCGAAGCGAAGGAATGGCAGAAATGGGCCGATCGCTGGAACGCCATTGCGCCCTACATCCGCACCGAGACCCGGGGCGTCAACGCCGCTGATAATCTGACCCTGGCGCTGTTCGCCCACCGCAATCCCGAAACGCTGGAGTGGTCCAACGAACCGCTGATGGAGCCGCCGAAGAAATACGCCCTGCCGGTAAGCGTTCCGCCCTGGTGGCGCATGAGCAAGAAGCACGCGATGTTCTATCACGGCGGCGGGCGCGGCGATCACGCTCCGTGGATGATGGCCGCATCGACCCTTTGCACCGACTCGGTTGAAGAAGCGAAGCAGATCGACGGCTATTTTCCGGACGTGCAGGCGTTTATTTATTCGCTCAAGCCGCCCGAGTATCCGTTCGAGATCGACGCCGCGCTGGCTGAAAAGGGTAAGCCGGTATTCGAACGGATTTGTTCCGGGTGCCACGGCACCTACGGATCGGATCCGAGCTACCCCAATCTCATCCTCGCCCTCGAGGAGGTGGGCACCGATCCCGAGCTGGCGCTTTCCGCGACCCGCAACGAGGACCGCTTCATTCAATGGTTCAACCGGTCCTTCTACGGGCAGCGCGCCAGGGC
>JBFIYQ010000228.1:0-4847 GCA_041605275.1 Gammaproteobacteria bacterium | reverse complement strand
GTCACCGATCTCTTGACCGGGAGCACGCCGATCGCCCGGCATTATTCGTCCGACGGTAGGCTCTGCAGCACAATGTCCGTGTAGGTCACAACGCCGATAATCTCACCCTGCTCGATGACGGGCGCGACCGCAAGTCCGAACTGATTGAACAGCCTCACGGTGTAGCGGATATTCATATCCGCTCGTACCGAAATCACGGGTTTCGACATAATTTCGTAAATGCTCACCCTCTCGGGCGATCCGTTTGGGGCGATGATCTTCCTGGCAATGTCCGAGAGCAGCACCATGCCGTACTCGTCGCCCTCGTTGCGTTTCTTGACGATGATGCAGCGCGCCTCTTTGCGTTTGAGCTCGGAAAACGCGGCGCGCACGGTTTCCCGCCGTGAGCGGCTCCCGTTCGCGGCGGGATAGCGTGGCGTTAACGAGGCGCCCATGTTACCAGTGTTAAGCAGATCGGCCGAATATGTAAAAAGGGACCGGTGAAGTTCTCACCGGCCCCCTGTGTCTCGGGATCCGATCGGCCGCTGACAGCGGTCAGCCAGGCATCTCGGGCGCAATCGGCACGTCGGCCAAGTGCTGGGCGTGTGCCTTGTAATAACCTTTTTTCTTAATCGACGCTTTTGCCTCCGCCTCGTTGAAGGCAAGGCGCTCTTCGCCGATTTCCTTGAAGCTTCCGACCGGCTTCAAGTCCCCGCCGCCGACGCCCAGGGCCTCGTATGCCTGCGCCCGATGGGCATCGTCGGTGACGATGAAGTATTCGGGATCCTTCGTGTCCTGATAGACCAGGAAGTTCATTTCGGTCCTCCTTTTCGCGGGCTGAGCGTTTTGACCACTCAACCTTTGGGCATACTTGCAATTTACCCCTAGCAGGCTTCGGGCAATTGATCCGGATCATGTTCTATCGCGTCTCAAATCATGTGGTCGGCGTGGCGCCTGCGGGTGCTGGGACGGGGACGGATTCGGGAATAAAATAGGTGGTGCCATGGTTTCAAACCCGCGTTCTTAAAGGTGTTCATGTCAGCAGGCTCCGATGGCGGTAAAATCACCCGTCATCGACCAATCAGGGAGTGCCCGTCATGCATAAGTGGATTGCGTTTGCTTTGATTGCCGCAGCTTGTCCGTTTTCGGCCTTCTCGGCCACGATGGGTGAGAGCGTCACCTATACCGTCAACGGCAAGCCCTACGAGGGCTACTACGTTTCTCCGCATGATAACGCGCCGCTGGTGCTGATCATTCACGATTGGGATGGACTGACCGATTACGAAGTCAAGCGCGCTCATATGCTGGCGGATATGGGCTACGCCGTTTTTGCTGCGGACCTGTTCGGTGCCGGGGTGCGGCCGACGGAGGTTAAGGACAAGCGCCAGCACACCGGCGAGCTCTACAAAGACCGGGAGAAGATGCGCACGCGCATGTGAAGCGCGCTGGAGGAGGCGGGGAATAAGGGCGCCAACATCGCCAACGCCGTGGCCATGGGCTACTGCTTCGGCGGTGCGGCGGTGCTGGAGCTCGCCCGCGCCGGCGCCGATCTCAAGGGCTTTGCCACCTTTCACGGCGGCTTGGGCACGCCTCAAGGTCAGGATTATTCCAAAACCCGCGGCGAGATTCTGGTTATGCACGGCACCGCGGATTCCGCCATCACCATGGACGATTTTGCGGAGCTCGCGAGCGAGCTCGAGAGAACGGGGATCAAGCACGAGATGATCACCTACAGCGGCGCGCCACATGCGTTCACGGTGTTCGGCAGCAGCCGTTACCGCGAGGACGCGGACAGAAAGTCGTGGTCGCGTTTCAGCGAATTTCTCCAAACCAAGCTGAAGTAATTCGCTCTCACGCGCCGTACCGGCAGGCCGGATAAGCGGCCCGTATCAAGTCGGCACGTCGGTGGTTTGCGTGTGCGCGCAGGCGCGCGGGCGGCGGTCAGCCGGACTTCACCACCCAGGACTTGCACCAGCCTTTTGCGGCGACCTCTTTACCCGGAAAGATGGCGCACCCGCCCCAGGCTTTGTCGCCGCCCTGCCAGAGCTGACAGTTGTTGCACCACTGCCCCTCCTTGGTTGACTCGTGCACGTAGCCCAGCGCGCTGGCCTGGGCCTCGCTCGGATCGACTTTTGGAAGATGACCGCCGGCACTGGACGATCTAGAGGTGACAAGGCCGCTGATGGCCACCAGCACGGTGCTGGCGCCGGCAGTGCGCAGGAAGCGACGTCGGGACGGAATAGTTTTGCTCGTTTTCATACATGTTCTCCTTAACGGATAGAAGCAACTCCGTGACCAAGTATTCCCCTGCCGCGGAGCCCCTGTAAGAAATCATACAGCGCTGTCGACAACCGCCGAAATTATCAAACTCACCCGGTAAACAAGGCCATGACCTGGATCAACGGGTCAATTATCGCCCCCGCCGCCTCGAGTATTGGCGTGCGTATCCGCGCCGCGGCGGTATCTGGACGGCCGGCAAAAAAGGTATAGAATCTCCCGCCCTGACGCCCGCCGGTCGGCGGGCGCTGGCCTTTTTTGAGAGGTCACGAACGCACCCCTTGCATTGGTCTTTGCGCGGCGGCTTTAACACCCGCCCCGGTTGCCCGTGGAGATCCCAAGATGAAACTAGCCCCTGTAATCGACGTAACCGTCCCGGCAGGCGTCAGTCTGCGAGCAGGCCGGCCCGAGGACGCTGAGGCCTGCGGAAGCATCTGTTTCGAGGCCTTCAAGTCCATCTCTGACAAGCACAACTTTCCCCCGGATTTTCCCTCGGCGGAGGCAGCGACCGGGTTGATGACGTCGCTGCTTTCGAATCCGGACGTGCGCTCCACGGTGGCCGAAGCCGACGGGCGCGTCGTGGGCAGCAACTTCGTCTGGAAGTACGCCCCGGTGGCGGGTATCGGACCCATTACCGTGGACCCCGACAGCCAGAATGCCACCGTCGGCCGGCGCCTGATGGAAGACGCCCTGGAGCACGCTCGGGAGTCCCGTTTTCCCGCGGTGCGACTGGTGCAGGCGGGCTACCACATGCGCTCGCTTTCGCTTTATACCAAGCTCGGCTTCGTCGTTCGAGAGCCGCTCGTAACTCTCCAGGGACAGACGCTGGGCGTGTCGGTTCCGGGGCACGCGGTGCGCCCCGCCGGCAGGCACGACCTAGGCGCCTGCACCAGGCTGTGCGTTCGGGTGCACGGACATCCGCGTCGGCACGAGCTTAGAGACGCCATCAGGCAGGGCACCGCCATCCTGGTGGAGCGGGCTGGACGAGTTACCGGATACGCCACCGTGATCGGATTTTTCGGCCACGCGGTCGCCGAGACCAACGACGACCTGAAAGCCCTCATTGGTGCTGCGCCCAATTTTGCCGGTCCGGGATTTCTTCTGCCCTCGCGCAACGCGGAAGTGTTCGGCTGGTGTCTGGAGCGCGGGCTTCGTGTGGTTCAACCGATGTCGTTGATGAGCATCGGTCTGTACAACAAGCCGGCGGGAGCATTCCTGCCTTCAATTCTTTACTGAAACAAACGAGCGAGTGAGCGATGGGATCTTTGTACCCTAGTAAACCATGCTCACCGCTCGTCAGCACCAAAAAAGTAATGTGTAGATCAGGGCGACGGGAAAAAGCGCATTTACGTCTCCGACCCGTTGCCTTGTTCTATGCATCCGGAGGGCTCGAAAAATGACTACGGTGACTGAAATCGCGCCGGAGGTTTACCGCATCTCCACCTATCTCAAAACGTTCAACATGCAGTTCAACCAGTTCCTGGTTCGCGATGACGAGCCTTTGCTCTATCACAGCGGCTTGCAGCGGATTTTTCCCCAGGTGCACGAGGCGGTGGCGAAGCTTGTGGAGACGAAGAAGATCCGCTGGATCGGCTTCAGCCATTACGAGGCCGACGAGTGCGGCGCCCTGGCCAGGTGGCAGTCGCTTGCGCCGGATGCGGTGGCCGTGTGCAGCAAGGTTGCGAAATTCGTCAGCATCGACGATTCGGGGAGCAGGCGGCCCGCGCGGGGCATGACCGACGGCGAGATACTGGAGACCGGCCGCTACAGCTACCGCTTCTTGCATACTCCCCACGTGCCCCACTGCTGGGAAGCGGGCATGCTGTTCGAGGAATCAACGCAAACCTTGTTCTGCTCCGATCTCTTCACCCATCCGGGCGAAGTCGAAGCCTACACGACCTCCGACGTGGTCGGACGTTTCAAGAATGCGCTGATCGAGGATCAAAAAGGGCCTTTTGCCAACGCCTATCCCTATACCTCTCAAACGGCCGGTATCCTGAATCGGCTTGGCGAGCTTGAGCCAAAGACGCTTGCTATCATGCACGGTTCGGCGTTTGGTGGAGACTGCAGGCAGGCAATCGGCGACCTGGGTACAGTCATGCGTGAAGTTCTGGGCGCGCCCGTCGAATCAGTGCCGGCGGCGGCATGACGTAAAAGTTAAAGCACCGCTAATAAGCCAGAGCGAAATCCCTACTGGCAGCACTCGTTGCGCCAGGACGCTATTATACGATCGTATTGCTGAGCGTAATGGTGAGCGAAACGTTCGCCAACGCAACGGTGTCGTCAGGAATGGTATTTCAGCCGCGTGCGGATGGTCTCCTCCATCTCGGTGTCCTCCAGATGCGCGAGTATGTCGTGCAAGGTTTCCTCAATCTCCGGGAGCAGCACGTCTTCCAGCGCTCTGGCCCGGCGCTCGGTGCGGCGGTATTCGTCCACCAGTCGAAACAGATTACCCGCGATGGCGGCGAGCACCGCGGCCAAAGGAAGCATCTCGGTGAACAGCTTTCGGCATTGCTCGGCTTCGGGAGAGGGCAGCTCGGCGTACGGAGGCTGCGCGGAAACGGACAGCAAGAGCTCACTTTCGCTCACGC
>JBFIYQ010000227.1:0-4848 GCA_041605275.1 Gammaproteobacteria bacterium | reverse complement strand
GCACCAGATGTGGGCGGCCCAGTTCTATCCCTTTGACAAGCCGCGTCGCTGGGTCAACTCCGGGGGTCTCGGAACCATGGGCTTCGGACTTCCGGCCGCCATGGGGGTGCAGTTTGCCCACCCTGACGCCACCGTGGCCTGCGTCACCGGCGAAGGCAGCATTGTCATGTGCATCCAGGAGCTGTCCACCGCCAAGCAGTACAATCTGCCGGTGAAGGTCATCAATCTCAACAACCGTTATCTCGGCATGGTGCGCCAGTGGCAGGAGTTCATGTACGAGAACCGGGAGTCGCATTCGTACCTGGACTCATTGCCGGATTTCGCCAAGCTCGCGGAGAGCTTCGGCCACGTGGGCATGACGATTGAAAAACCGTCTGACGTGGAGGGCGCGCTCAAGGAGGCGTTCGCGCTGAAAGATCGGCTCGTGTTCATGGACTTCATCACCGATCCCACTGAAAACGTCTATCCGATGATGATGAGCGGCAAGGGCCACAACGAGATGCTGTTGTCGGAGCTCTGTAAGAATCGCGAACTGGCCTGAACTCAACTCAAAAACTGCTGTGCTTGAGCTGAAACGGCGTTAAAAACAGGCTCAAAGTGGTCATTTACTGTTGTGTAAACTCCGCTTATTCAGCCTGTTTCTGCCTTGTCCCGGCTACGTTCGCTGTCTGAAATAAGTTCAAGATAAGCCCGTCAAAATATGCGGCACATTATTTCGCTCTTGCTGGAGAACGAGCCCGGCGCGCTTTGCCGCGTCGCCGGTCTGTTCTCGGCGCGTGGTTACAACATCGAAAGCTTGAGCGTCGCTCCGACCGAGGATCCGACCGTTTCCCGAATGACGCTGGTCACCAGCGGATCAGACGCCATCATCGAGCAGATCACCAAGCAGCTGAACAAGCTGGTCGATGTCGTTCGTCTGCTCGATCTCACTGAAGGCAGTCACGTCGACCGTGAGATGATGCTGATTAAGCTCAAAGCGGCGGGTCCGCAACGGGAAGAGTTAAAGCGGCTGTCGGATATATTCCGGGGACACATTCTCGACGTCACCAACACCAGCTACATCATCGAGCTCACCGGTACCGCGGAAAAGCTCGACGCGTTCATCGAGGCCCTGGACAAAACCTCCATACTCGAAGTCGTGCGCTCGGGATCGCTTGCAGTCGGCAGGGGAGAGAAGTCCCTCAGGCTTTAGCGGAAGCGGCTCGGTTTTTTAACAAAACCGGGTCCGGCGTTCGATATCCAGCATCCATCTTCACTACAAACTTCGTCACCCGCGGAGAGAACAATGAACATTTATTACGATAAGGACGCCGACATTTCGCTAATCCAATCGAAGAAGGTGGCGGTGATCGGTTACGGTTCTCAAGGGCATGCGCACTCGAATAATCTGAAGGACTCTGGCGTGGACGTCGTCGTGGGCTTGCGGCCCGGCTCCGCGTCCGAAGCCAAGGCAAAGTCCGCCGGTCTTTCGGTAAAAAGTATTGATGATGCGGTAAAGTCCGCCGAAATCGTGATGGTGCTCGCGCCGGACGAGCACCAGGCCCGACTCTATCGCGAAAACATCGCGCCGAATATCAACGAGGGCGCGACCCTTGCTTTCGCCCACGGATTCAACATTCACTTCGGACAGATCGAACCTCGCGCCGACCTGGACGTGATCATGATTGCGCCCAAAGCGCCCGGGCACCTGGTGCGCTCCACCTACGCAGAAGGCGGCGGCACGCCAATGCTGATCGCCGTCGCCAGAGACGCCAGCGGCCAGGCCAAGGAGCTTGCTCTATCGTACGCGTGCGGCATAGGCGGTGGGCGCGCGGGTATCATCGAGACCAGTTTCCGCGAAGAGACCGAAACCGACTTGTTCGGCGAGCAGGTGGTGCTTTGCGGCGGACTGACCGCCCTGATTCAGGCCGGCTATGAAACCCTGGTGGACGCAGGCTACGCGCCGGAGATGGCGTATTTTGAATGCCTTCACGAGGTGAAGCTGATTGTTGACCTGATATATGAAGGCGGTATCGCCAACATGCGCTACTCGGTATCCAACACCGCAGAGTACGGCGACTTCACCCGCGGTCCGAGGATTGTGACCGAGGAGACCCGGGCCGAGATGCGCCGCATACTCGGCGAGATACAAAGCGGTGCCTTCGCTCTTGAGTTCATTCTCGAGAACCAGGCGGGCACGCCCAAGATGAAGGCGATGCGGCGCCTGAGTCAGGCGCACTCCATCGAGCAGGTAGGCGAACGCCTTCGGGACATGATGCCCTGGATCCGCGAGCACAAGCTGGTCGACAGAGCGAAGAACTGAGGCTCGACATCCCATCGACCTTCGAGCCACGTCGCTTGGCGCTTAAAGTTTCAAATCGTGCCGTGCATTTAATGCGTGAGCTGGACATCGGCGACGCGCTTCCCTGCGGGATTTGTCTGTGGTCCCCGAGGGCGCCGGCGGTCTGATGTGATGATCGCTCGGGAAGGCACCATCCCCGTCATCGTCGTGCTGTCGGCCGGCTTCGCGCTGATCTATTTCAACGAGATTAACGTGGCGGTGCTGGCCTTCGCTCTGGGCGCGGCTCTGATATGGCTCTACCGGGTGCCGCGACGCCGTCCGCCAGCAATACCCATGGGTCTGCTCTCCCCGGTGGACGGACGCGTTGCGGTGGTTGAACCCTACCGGGACAGCTGGCTCGACCGTCCGGCGCTTCGAATCAGCATCGAGGTCACACCGCCGGGAATCACCGTCTTTTTCAGCGCCACTGAGGGCAAGGTGCAGCGCTTCTTTTCCAGTTACGGGCCGTTCGGGGAAAAGCGACTGAAACGGAGCCTGCGCGCTTCACCTGACTGCTACGCGGTCCAGGTGCAAAGTGACGAAGGAGACGATGTCTTGATGGCGGTGTCTTCCCGCTGGCCGCTGTCGCGCTGCCGCTTTTATCGCTCGCCGGGCGAGCGTATCGGACAGGGTGGCCGCTTCGGCTTCGTTTATTTTGCAAGCTCCTTCGAGCTTCTGGCGCCGGAGAGTTCGATCCCCAAGGTTGAGGTGGGACAACAGGTTCGCGCGGTTTCTTCCGTGCTGGCGGAGCTGAGGCGGAGTTAGCGTTTTAGACGTCATTCAAGCCCGCATGGTGCGATTCGAGCCATTCGCGCTATTATCTTCCCATGTCTGACAGCAAAGAATCCCACCAGCAGTCCACGGATACGCCGGTACCTCTCGGCAAGAAGCGGCTGCGCCGCGGCATTTTTCTTTTGCCGAACCTGTTCACCACGGGAGCACTGTTCGCTGGCTTCTACGCCATCGTCGCGGCGATGAACGGCCAGTTCGAGGTGGCGTCAGCGGCGATTTTCATCGCCATGGTCATGGACGGCGCCGACGGGCGAATCGCCCGCTTGACCAATACGCAGAGCGCCTTCGGGGCGGAGTACGACAGCCTCTCCGACGTTATCTCTTTCGGGCTCGCACCGGCGCTGGTGGTCTACGAATGGGCGCTTTCCGGAATGGGAAAGCTCGGCTGGCTGGCGGCGTTTTTTTACGCTGCGGCAACAGCTCTGCGCCTGGCGCGCTTCAATACCCAGCTAGGCACCGCGGACAAACGTTTTTTCCAGGGTCTGCCCTGTCCCATGGCGGCCGCGGTCATCGCCGGACTGGTCTGGCTGGCGACGGACTACGGCGCCAGCGGCAAGGCCATGCTCCCAATAGCCTTCGCCGTCACCATCATCACCGGGGTGCTGATGGTGAGCAACACCCGTTACTACAGCTTCAAGGATCTGGATCTGCGCGGCCGGGTTCCGTTCGTCAGCGTTTTGGCTGTGGTTCTCGTGTTCGTTTTCATTTCCAGCGATCCGCCGCTGGTTTTATTTCTCGCCTCCCTCGGATACGCCATCTCCGGCCCGATATTGACGCTCATTCACATTCGCCGGCGTCGCCGGGAGCGCGAAGCGGTGACGGCTTCGCTTAGCGAGGACGCACACAAGAGCAAATAAGCGCTTGAGCACATCCCGCTGTTGTAAAACAATAGGCGGGTGGTTGTGGACCAGCGCAAACTCAGCTGTCTCAATGCCATGGGCATCACCGTGTGGGAGTCCCGCAGCGCGGGACACGCCTCCCAGGCGGCCGTGGAGATCCCGCAGTTGGCACATGGCGAGGCGCACGCCCCGCCCGCCGCAACTTCCGCCAGCGACTATTCCATCCCGGTGACCGATGCGGATTTAACGAGCCTCGAGAAGCTCGTGTCCGGTTGCGTTCGCTGCAGTCTGCACACGACCCGGACGCAGACGGTGTTCGGCGTGGGCGCGCCGGACGCGCGGTTGATGATCATCGGGGAAGCGCCGGGGGCGGACGAGGACCGCCTGGGAGAGCCCTTCGTGGGCCGCGCGGGTCGACTGCTCAACGCCATGCTTTCGGCGGTGGGCCTGGAACGCGGCGCGGTTTACATCGCCAACATAATCAAGTGTCGGCCGCCAAAAAACAGAGACCCGAAGCCGGATGAAACGGCCAGCTGCGCGCCTTATCTGAAGCGTCAGATCGAGCTGGTGCAGCCGAGGGTCATCCTGGCGGTGGGCCGGGTGGCGGCGCAAAACCTGCTGGGGACCACCACCGCCATCGGCAGACTGCGCGGTCAGGTCCACAGGGAGCCGTTCTCCGGCACGCCGGTGCTGGTCACCTACCATCCGGCATACCTGCTGAGAAGCCCCGGTGAGAAACGCAAATCCTGGGAAGATCTGAAGCGCGCCCGCCGCATGCTCGAGGATCCGCCGTGAGCGCCGTACTCGAAAGCTCGATCCCCGAGTTCCGACCGATGCATTTGAAGGATCTCGGCGCGGTCTTGGCCATCGAGCGCGCCGCCTACCGATTCCCGTGGT
>JBFIYQ010000226.1:0-4860 GCA_041605275.1 Gammaproteobacteria bacterium | reverse complement strand
GTCTGCTCTCGATAAGCTGGTCGCTGCAGCGCACCGAGAATGGCGACCAGCCCTACTGGAGGATCGCGGTGTTGGGCGCGATGCTCGGGAACATAGGCCTGCCCGGACAGGGCGTGGGGTATGGCTACGGCTGCATCCACAACTACGGCTTCGCCGGGCGCCGCCCACTCCCCTTCAAGGTGGGCGCGCTGCCCCGGGGCGACAATCCGGTGCGCACCTTTATCCCCTGCGCGCGCATTGCCGATGCGCTGCTCCAGGCGGGCGAGACGTTTCCGTTCAATGGCATGACCATGACCTACCCGGACATCAAGCTCGTTTACTGGGCCGGCGGCAATCCGTTTCACCACCACCAGGATCTCAACCGGCTGCGGCTAGCCTTCAGCAAACCCGAGACCATCATCGTCAACGATCCCTTCTGGACCGCCACCGCGCGCCACGCGGACATCGTCTTTCCGGCCACCACGCCGCTGGAGCGCGAGGATTTTGCCTGGGGCACGTCCGAGCTCTCCGCGTCTCCGATGCACCAGGTGCTGGAACCCTTCGCGGAATCGAGAAACGACTACGCCATCTTCACGGGCCTCGCCGAGCGGCTCGGGTTCGGGAATAGCTTCACCGAGGAGCGCACGCCGCGGGAATGGATCGAGCATCTGTGGAAAGTGACGCTTCAGCGCGCCGCGGAGGCGAACGTGGAACTTCCGGATTTCGAGACCTTCTGGCACGGCGGGGTGCTGAACATCGAGCCTGAAGCCGTGCCAAAAAAGGCGTTCACCCTGGAAAACTTCCGCGCCGACCCTGAAGGCTCGCCGCTGCCCACACCCTCGGGCAAGGTGGAGATCTTCTCCGAGACCATCGCCTCATTCGGACTGAAAGACTGCATGGGCCACCCCGCCTGGTTCGACAAGCGGGAGTTCTTAGGCAGCGAGCGGTCCAAAGCCTATCCGCTGGCGCTTAACTCCAACCAGCCGGTGACCAAGCTCCACAGCCAGTACGACTTCGGCGAAACCAGCGTTAAAGCCAAGATCAACGGCCGCGAAGCCATCCGCATGCATCCTGAGGACGCGATCGCGCGTGGCATCGCCGAGGGTGATATTGTGCGGGTGTTCAACGATCGCGGGGCGACGCTTGCGGCCGCCGTCATCACCGACCGGGTCCGCCCGGGCGTGGTGGTGCTGCCCACCGGCGCCTGGTACGACCCGGAAGATCCGGCAGAGCCCAAGAGCCTCGAGGTTCACGGTAATCCCAATGTGCTCACCTCTGACGTCGGCACCTCAACCCTGGCTCAGGGCACCAGCGCCCACAGCTGTTTAGTGGAAGTGGAGCGCTACGATAGGCCGCTTCCGGAGATTAAGGCGTTCAGGCAGCCGCCGACTGCCGACAGCAGGGACATTCATAGTTCGTAAGTCTTTGATCGCCGTTTCCCGCGCACTGGTGCGCATCAAGGACTTACGAACTATGAATGTCCCCTCACGAGAAAGCCGAGATGAGCACTAGCCGAACTTACGACTACATCATTGTTGGCGCGGGCTCCGCGGGATGCGTGCTTGCCAATCGTTTGTCGGCGCATCCGTCGAACAAGGTTTTGCTGCTCGAAGCCGGCGGGAGAGATCTAAATCCCTGGATCCACATTCCGGTGGGCTACTTCAAGACCATGCACAACCCCGCCACCGACTGGTGTTACGTAACCCACCCGGATCCCGGCATCGCCGGCCGTCAGCTGCAGTGGCCAAGGGGCAAGGTGCTGGGCGGCAGCAGCTCGCTGAACGGTCTGCTGTACGTGCGCGGCCAGCGCGAGGACTACGACCGTTGGCGCGAGCTCGGAAACGTGGGCTGGGCCTTCGAGGACGTATTGCCGTACTTCAAGAAGTCCGAGGATCAGGAAAACGGCGCTGATGAGTATCACGGCGCCGGCGGACCGCTCAAGGTATCGAATCTGCGTCTGCGGCGCGAAATCGCCGAACGCTTTATCGCCGCGGCCGAGGAGATCGGCATCCCGCGCAATCCCGACTACAACGGGGCAAGTCAGGAAGGCGTCGCCTACTTCCAGCAGACCGCATACAAGGGTTTCCGCTGGAGCTGTGCGCGCGCGTTCCTGAACCCGGCAAAGAAACGCCCGAATCTCGATATTCAGACGCGTGCGCACGTTGTCAGACTGAATTCCGAAGGCCGCCGCGTGACCGGCGTCGAGTACAAGCGGGGTAGCGAGACCATCAACGCCACGGCACGGGCAGAGGTCGTGCTCTCGGCAGGCGCAATCGGCTCACCGCAAATCCTCGAGTGCTCCGGCATCGGCGACGGAGCGCTGCTGCAGAAGCTCGGAATACCGGTAGCGCATGAGCTGCCCGGCGTGGGCGAATCGTTACAGGATCATCTGCAGGTGCGCCTCGTCTACAAGACCAACATGCGCACCTTGAATGATGAGGTAAACAATCCGCTGCAGAAAATGTGGATCGGGCTGCAGTATCTGTTGGCACGAACCGGTCCGATGACGCTCGCCGCGAGCCAGGTCGCGATATTCACGCGCTCTGATCCTTCGCTCAATCGACCGGACATACAGTTTCATATGCAGCCGCTCAGCGCCGACAAGCCCGGTGACGGCCCGCACCGATTTTCCGCATTCACGGCGTCGGTGTGCCAGCTTCGTCCGGAGAGCCGCGGGTCTGTGCATGTGGTGTCGCCAAACCCGGACAATTATCCACGCATACAGCCGAACTACCTTTCCACGGAGCGCGACCGACGGGTCGCGGTTGCGGGTCTCAAGGTGGCGCGACGCATCGCGGATTCGCCCGCAATGCATTCCTGTATCGTTGATGAGTTCGTGCCGGGCCGGGCTTATCAGACCGAAGAAGAGCTCCTGCAGGCGGTGCGGCTGTACAGCCAGACCATCTATCACCCGACCAGCACCTGTAGAATGGGTAGCGATAGCCTTGCAGTGGTCGACGAACGTCTACGGGTGCGCGGCATCGAAGGCCTTCGCGTTGCGGATGCTTCAATCATGCCCGAGATCGTTTCCGGAAATACCAACGCGCCGACCATCATGATCGGCGAGAAAGCATCAGACATGATCATCGAAGACCACCGATGACGCGCAGCCATATGCCATCTCCCGTCATCGACACGTCTCCAAGCGTCGGCGACGAGATCAAGCACACGACCTGCTACATGTGCGCCTGCCGCTGCGGGATCAGGGTTTACCTGCAAAACGGCGAGATCCGCTACATCCAGGGCAACCGCAACCACCCGGTCAACAAGGGCGTCCTCTGCGCCAAGGGATCGGCCGGGATCATGAACTACAAGTCACCGGCCCGACTCTTAAAGCCGCTGAAGCGCGTGGGACCGCGAGGCAGCGGCGAATTCGAAGAGATCGAGTGGGACGAAGCTCTGGATATCGCCACCGGCTGGCTGGCGCGTTGCCGCGCCACGGATCCGAGGAAACTCGCCTTCTTCACCGGGCGCGATCAAAGCCAGTCGCTGACCAGCTGGTGGGCCCAGCAGTTCGGCACCCCCAACTTCGCCGCCCACGGGGGCTTTTGCTCGGTCAACATGGCAGCCGGCGGTCTTTACACCATCGGCAGCGCCTTCTGGGAATTCGGCGAGCCGGACTGGAAGCACACCAGATACTTCATGATGTTCGGGGTCGCCGAAGACCACGACTCCAATCCGATCAAGACGGGCCTGGGTCAGCTCAAGGGGCGGGGCGCAAAGTTCGTCTCCGTCAATCCCGTGCGCACGGGCTATTCCGCCATCGCCGACGAATGGATCGGGATCCGGCCGGGGACCGACGGGCTGTTCGTCATGTCGCTGATTCGCGAGCTGCTGATGGCCGGAACCATCGACGAGGAGTACCTGGTCCGTTACACCAACGTGCACTGGCTGGTGATCCGCAACGAGGGCGGCGCCGATCACGGCCTCTATATTCGCAATGCCAACGGCACCGCCGTGTGCTGGGATGGCGAAAAGCACGCCCCGGCGGAGAGCAGCGACGTCAACGCCAAGCCCATTCTCGTCGGTGAAGTCACCTTGCCGGATGGCCGCAAGGCGGTGCCGGCATTCCAGCTGCTGGCGCAACAATACCTCGATGACCGCTACGCCCCGGAGGCCGTGGCCAAGACGACGGGCGTCCCCGCTGCGACCATCCGGCGCATCGCCTCAGAGCTCGCCGACGTGGCTTTCAAGCAGAGCATCGAGCTGCCTATAGAATGGATCGACAGCTTCGGGCGCAAGCACGACAACGTCATCGGCCGGCCCGTCTCCATGCACGCCATGCGCGGCATCTCGGCGCACTCGAACGGATTTCACACCTGTCGCGCCATACACATCCTGCAGCTGCTGCTCGGCACCATCGATGTGCCGGGCGGCATGCGCTACAAGCCGCCCTACCCGAAGGCGTTGTCTTCTTTGCCGAAACCGTTCGGCAGAGGACGCGACGTCAAGCCCAATACGCCGCTGGCCGGTCCGCATCTGGGATTCCCGATGTCGCCGGAACAACTCCTTATAGATGAGCAGGGAAAAGCCCAGCGCATCGACAAGGCGTTTTCCTGGGAGGCGCCGCTGGGCACCCACGGCCTGATGCACATGGTGATTACCAACGCCTGGAAAGGCGACCCGTACCCTATCGACACGCTGTTCATGTACATGGCCAACATGGCCTGGAACTCGACCATGAACACCTCGAAGGTCATGCAGATGCTCACCGACAAGGACGAGACCACCGGTGAGTACAAGATCCCGCGCTTCATCTATTCAGACGCTTTTTACTCGGAAACGGTGCCCTATGCGGATCTGATCCTCCCGGACACTACGTATCTCGAGCGCTGGGACTGCATCTCGCTGCTGGATCGACCCATCAGCCACGCCGACGCC
>JBFIYQ010000225.1:0-4888 GCA_041605275.1 Gammaproteobacteria bacterium | reverse complement strand
TCTCTTGACCACGAACTTCTCTCGCTCCTTGACGTTTCCCTTGCCGGGCACGGAGCCGTCGTCAAGACGTTCGTAAACGCGATTTTCCTCTTCACCGTCGAGGCCCACGATGACCGCCCAGGTGGTGTGGTTGTGGGGCGGGGACGATCGTCCGGGAAGACCGGTGGAAAGATAAAGCGCAAAGCGGTGGTTGTTTTCCTCAGAGAGCAGATAAAGCAGCGGTTCTCCGGTGGCCGATGGAAAATCCTCTTCGGAAAACAGCTCACGTTTTGCGGCGAGCTCGAGCAGCACTTCCTTGATGGAAGTCAGCGATTCCCGAGAAACGCCCCGGTGGGCTTCGATCTCCCGGACCTCGGCGACAGCCTCGCCGACGGCGGCCCTTCGGTGCTCGGCAATCGATTCTTGTCTGCTCATGAACGCGATCCTCAGGCTGGAGCTAATCGGGAAATAGTATCAGGTTCGCGAAAGGTGGGGACATTCATAGTTCGCAAGTTATTGATCGGAGGTAATGGGTGGGGTGCTGACCGGCAGCCGTAATTCAATTGCGCCGATCAATAACTTGCGAACTATGAATGTCCCCTTCATCAGGTAAGTTGTTGATTTGCGCGATCGAAGAATCAACACGTCCAAGTGATCCAGCGGTATGGGGCATCAATGACTTTCGGACTCTGGATGTTCACCTCTAACCACAGAGCGCAGCTCGTTCCGTGAGTGCTGCCCAGGCACCCCGCGCCGTGATCCACTCGGCCTTCCGCGGCTGCGTCTACATGCTCGCGTCGACCGTTTTCTTTGCCACCATGCACGCCTGCGTTCGTTTCGTGTCGGCCGAGGTCCATCCCTTCGAGGTCACTTTTTTCCGCAATCTGTTCGGTTTTTTTGCCCTTCTCCCGTGGCTGATCATCCAGGGGCTCGAGCCATTGCGCACCCGGCGCATTGGGCTGCACTTTGCCCGTGCGGGGACCAATGTCATTGCGATGCTCATGTTCTTTATGGCCTTGAGCATGACGCCCATGGTGCAGGTCCAGGCGCTGGCCTTCACCGCGCCTTTATTCACCACGGTGCTTGCGGCGCTGTTTTTGAAAGAGGTGGTGAAGATTCGTCGCTGGTTGGCGACCCTGGTGGGATTCATCGGCGCGTTAATCATCATCCGCCCGGGGATTCAGCCCATCGACGCCGGCGCGCTCCTGACCCTGGCCTCGGCGGCGGTGTGGGCAGTCACCATGATTATCATCAAGCAGCTCTCGCGCACCGATTCTGCCTTCACCATCACCGCCTACATGGTGATCCTGATGACGCCCATGTCGCTGGTGGCGGCGGTGCCGGTGTGGACGTGGCCGAACCCGACGCAGCTCGGCTGGCTCGCGGCCTGCGGTGTTACCGGAACGGTGGCGCAGTTTCTCATGGCCCAGGCGTTTCGCTCCGCCGACACCTCGGTGGTGCTGCCGCTGGATTTCATGAAGGTGGTGTGGGGCGCCCTTATTGCCTGGCTGTGGTTCGGTGAACTCGTCGGTATCTGGACCTGGGTGGGCGCAGTGATCATTTTCATCGGCGCCACCTACATCGCTTTCAGAGAGCGGGCGCTGGAGAAAACAAAAGGCGACTCGTGATGCGTGACGCGTAACGCGGTCGAGTAGCCGCAGGCCGGGTGAAAGCGGGAGTTCAAAAAAAGTAGGGTGCAATAAGCGCAGCGCATTGCACCTGATATCCGAACTCCTATACTGCAGGTTGCGCCGCGAGCACCTCGGTTGGTGCAGTACGCTTCGCTATTGCACCCTACGTGCTGCCGACTCTCCCGTCATTCCCGCGAAAGCGGGAATCTAGTAATCGAATCTTCCTTTATCCATTAAAAACCAAAGATTAGCCATGGACTCCTGGCTTTCGTGCAGACTGATACCGTCTGAGCTCCCGTCCAGCTCGGCTGGAATGAAAAATTGTCTACTGGATTCCCGCTTTCGCGGGAATGACGAAGGAGAATGATCCGAACGGCGTAGCCTGTTACTCGATTTTCAGCTAACAGTTCGCTATGCCGGCACGGGCGAGAATCGCGTGCAACAGCACGTCGCAGCCGGCGGCGAGGTCGTCAGCCTTTGCGTTCTCCAGCTCGTTGTGGCTGATTCCTTTCTCGCAGGGGACGAAGATCATCCCCGTGGGCGCCTTGCGCACCAGCTGGCAGGCGTCGTGCCCGGCACCGGAGTAAATATCCATGTGATCGATGCCTAGCCGCCTCGCCGTGTCGCGGAGGAGATCGACGCATTCGTCATGGAAGGTGACGGTGGCGCGCTGACTGTCGAGACGAAAGTCGACTTCCAGGGACTGAGACGAAGCGATCTCCTCACAGGCGGCGCGCATCTCCTTCTCGACCTGCGCCAGCAGCGCGTCATCAGGATGACGGCTGTCGATGGTAAAGGTCACCTGACCGGGGATGGTATTTCGCGAGTTCGGCCGCACGCTGAGATAACCTACGGTGATCACCGGATTGGGCTGGTGCTTGAAAGCGATGCCGTTTATGGCATCCACCATTTTTGCGGCCCCCACCATAGCGTCATGGCGCATGCGCATGGGCAGTGTGCCGGCGTGACCTTCCTCGCCGGTCACCGTGACCACGAAACACTTTTGTCCCTGGGCGCCCAGCACCACCCCCACCTGTTTGCCTTCGGCTTCCAGGATCGGACCCTGCTCGATGTGGGCTTCGAAGAACGCGTTCAGCTCATAGCCACCCACCGGCGCGCTGCCGGCGAAACCGATCTCCTTTAACGCCTTGCCAAAAGTGATGCCGTCTCGATCGGTTTTCGCCAGCGCCTCGTCCAGATTGTAAACGCCGGCAAAAGCGCCCGAAGCTAAAGTGCCGCTGAAGCGCACGCCTTCCTCGTCGGTCCACACCACGGTTTCGATAGGCGCGCGGGTTTCGACTCCGGCGTCATTCAGGGTGCGCACGACTTCGAGGCCGGCCAGCACGCCGTAAATACCGTCGAATTTGCCGCCCAGAGGCTGGGTGTCCAGATGACTGCCGGTCATGATCGGCGGAGCGGCCACGTCTTCGCCGGCGCGCTTCGCGATGACGTTGCCGATCTTGTCTACGCGCACCTCGCAATTCGCTTGCTCGCACCAGGAAATGAACAGCTCTCGCGCCTGGCGATCCAGTTCGGTGAGCGCGAGGCGCCCCACGCCGCCCCGGGGCGTGGCGCCGATTTCTCCAATTTCCATGATGCTTGCCCAGAGGCGATCGGGATTGCTGCGAAGTGCTGTGATATCAGTCATTGTTTACATGCCTTTGCCAAAGCCAGCGGGATACCGCCAGCGCGTTTGCATCCTCGCCCCGGGGCGCCACCACCTGCACCCCCAGCGGCATGCCGTTTGCGCCTTTGAGCAGCGGCACGTTGACCGCGGGTACCCCGCACTGGGTCCATATGGCGTTGAAGGCGGCGTTGCCGGTGGTGGTGAGATCCGCCGGCGCCTCGCCCGGCGCCGATGGTGTGAGCACCGCGTCGTAATCGGCGAAAAGACGATCCAGAAGACGCCGTCTTTCATCAGCGCGATTGGTGGCGTCCACAAACTCCGCCGCCGCCAGCGGAATGCCCTGGGCGATCCTCGATTTGAGCTTGTCGCTCAAGTGCTCCGGCGTTTGCTCGTGCTCGCGCCTGAATACCGCCGCGAGATTGGCGTTGAGAATGATGTGATGGTCTTCAAGCGCGCGGTCGAACTCGGGCGGCAGATCCAGCTCGCCGATGATGTTACCGAGACCGCGGACGTAGTCTTCATAGGCGCGCTTGGCGTCTTCTTCCGCCTGATCCCAAAGCGGCGACCGCACGAAGGCGAGACGCTCGGGCGAGAAACCGTCCAGCTTTTCCAGACCCGCGACCAGATCGCGCCCGGGGTGCGCGAGCATGTCTTCGTCTTCCGGATCGTTAACCATAACTGCGTCGCCTATAAGCGCCAGGTCCTCCACCGAGCGGGCGTAGACGCCCACGTGATCGAGCCACCGGCAAAGCAGCTTCATGCCGCGCCGGGTGATGCTGCCGAAGGTGGGTTTGTAGGCGAATGCGCCGCAAAAGGATCCGGGACGAATCATGGATCCCACCGTTTGCGAGCCTACGGAGAGCGGCACCATGTAATCCGCTACCCCGGCAGCGGATCCGCTGGAGGAGCCGCCGGGCGTTCGATTCGGATCGTGGGGGTTGCGCGTCTTCCCGGGATGATTGAGGGCGAACTCGGTGGTGACGGTTTTGCCCAGGATCACCGCGCCGGCGTCCCTTAACAACTCGACCACGCCCGAGTCCGCGTCCGGCTGGCGGCCCTGATGCAGTGGACTGCCGAGCTGAGTCGGCATGTCGGCGGTGTCGTAGATGTCCTTGATGCCGACGGGAATTCCGTGAAGTGATTTCGGAGGTTTTCCAGCGGAAAGTGATTCATCCCGGGCCTTCGCCTGGGCAAGCGCATTCGATTCATCCAGGTGAATCCAGGCGCCCACCTCGGCTTCGCGTTCGGCAATGCGCTCGAGACACCCGCGCACCAGCGACTCGCTGCTGATATCGCCGGAGCGGATAGCGGCGGCGGCCTCGGTGGCGGTCAGCTTGTGGGGTTCATTCACCGCGTTCGACCTCAATTCTCGCTCTGCTCCCGTTCGGCCAGAAGCTTGAGCACTTCGGCGTATGTCCCGGGCTCTTTGTCGCCGAACACTTCCTTCAATCCCAGCTCGCTGAAGCGGCGCAGTCGTTCCGCCGTGGCCCGGGCCATCAGCGGCAGCTCGCCGATAGACTCGAGAGTCTGGGAAACCTCTTCCATCTCGTGAGACTGGCGGCCGGCGTGGAGTGCGCTTCGCCCGATGAGATAATCGGCGAACTCGTTCCAGTTGATCCCCGGATAGCTGGCCGTGACCGTATCCAGCACG
>JBFIYQ010000224.1:0-4911 GCA_041605275.1 Gammaproteobacteria bacterium | reverse complement strand
GTGGGCGAGCTTTCCCGTTCGCCCATCGTTCTCGAAAGGCTCGCGGAGGTGGGTGATGCGCTGACCCGCCGTCACGGCGCGAACGTGCTGGTGCTGGGCTGCGCCGGACTTGCCGGCTATCGCGCGGAGTTCGAGCGTGCAGTAGGCGTGCCCGTGGTCGAGCCGGTGCAGGCGGCGGTTTCCATGGCCGCCGGCACGGTTCTGACGACGACCGCTGGCGCTATCCCGCCATCCCCCGCTGCATTTCCGCCAGAGAGTGCGCCGGGGTCATGATCTCATCCACGTCGACCCTGAGCTGACGCCCGATCTGGGCGCTGGAAAACAGGCCCCGGACCACCTGCTTGCCGGAACCGATACTGGGCAACGCCTCTTCGTCCGCCGGCTCGCCGTTTCCGGTCGCGGACTGCACCACCAGCAGGTGACGCTGCTCCAGGGCGCGAAGCGTCGCCACGATGTGGCCGACCTGCGCATTTCTCACGCTCAGCATGTGCAGCGCTTCGATATCCGCCTGCGGCGTCATGATGTCCGAGACGCGGATTTGGGAGCGGGAAACGCGGGACTCCTGAACCAGCTTGATGGGTCTTTCCCCCTGAATGTCATAGGAAGACACAATGCCGAGGATATTACGCTCCCCGTCCTCAACAAGTAGCAATCGAACTCCGACCCGCTTCATGTTTTCGAGCGCCTCGTCTATCGGCGTTTCCGGTCCGGTGGTGCGCGGCCGGACGTGATTGAAGTCCGTCATGACTTCTATCGCCGGACTGGTCAGATAGGCCCGGTCGGGAAGCTCGGGCGGATGAATATAGGTGGTCGCGGGTTTTAGCCGGATGTGAGACAGGGTTCCGAACGGTTCAGTCATGACGGTCTCCTCGAGGGCGATGCCGGCCCTTATTTTTATGGCCTCGCGGGCGCGTGGCTTGGGCAACGGGACGGTGCAGCGTTCGCTACGCCGGGATTATAAGCCAATTGGATTGCCCGGCTCCGCCCAAATTTAATCCTCGTGGTGGTCAGATGCCTCAATCTGGGCAAATGTGGTTCAATTGAGCCTCTCGACTGAAGTGAGACAGGCGCTGGTTTGAATCAGAATGTGAGCCAAGACGCTGCGAATCCCGGTTGGCCGGAAGCGCTTTACGAGTTGCTCCGCGCCGAGGGCGTGACTCTGTTCGCCTACGTGCCCGATGCCGGTCATAAGGTGCTGATCGAGCGCTCGCTCGCCGATCCCGCGGTGAAGTCGATTCCGCTGACCACCGAGGAAGAGGGCGTTGGCGTCATGGCCGGCGCAAACCTGGGCGGCGCGAAAGGCGTGCTGCTGATGCAATCCAGCGGTGTCGGCAACTGCGTGAATTTTCTTTCTCTTATCAAAAGCGGCGCGTTTCCGTTGCTGACGCTTGTCAGCATGCGCGGCGATTTCGGCGAGGGAAATCCCTGGCAGATGCCCATGGGACAGGCAACGCAGCGGGTGCTGGAAGCCATGGGCGTGATCTGCATGCGCGTCGAGCAGGCCGATGAGGTCCTGTCTACGGTTTCCGCGGCGCTCACCATGAGCTTCAAATCCGGAAACGCCGTGGCGGTGCTGCTCACGCAGAGGCTTATCGGAGCTAAGGCGTTTTAAAGAAATCCCTCCGATGAACGACCGATCCGAATCGACCACAAATCTCGATCAGGCCTACGTGCTGGATCGCCGCCAGGCGGTGCCGGCGCTGGTGGGGGACCATCGAGACTTTCTCATCGTCACCGGACTTGCCGGAACGGCAAAGGACATTGCCCACCTGAGTGACGACGGCGCCCACGTGTTCACCATGGCCGGCGCCATGGGCGCAGCGGTTTCCATCGGCTTGGGCCTTGCCCTGGCCAGGCCGGACAGGCGCATCCTCGTCGTCACCGGCGACGGCGAGCTGCTGATGAACGTGGGCGCGCTGGCGACGGTGGCGGTGATGCGCCCGCCCAACCTGGCCGTGGTCTGCGTCGATAACGGTCACTATGGCGAGACCGGCGGACAGCGCAGCCATACCAGCCTGGGCGTGGATCTCGAGGGGATGGCGTCCGCTGCGGGAATTGCCGCAACCCGCACGGTTTCGAACACCGACGATATCCCGTCTGCGGCAAAGCTTTTGCGCGAAAGTAACGGTCCCGCTTTTGTGGTTCTGAAGGTAAAACCCGGTGATCCGCCGGCCTACAAGCGCAACATGGACGCGGCGGCCTGCCGCGTGCGTTTTCGTGCGGCGCTGCTTGGGACTTAAACCGGCCCCATACTCGACCTCACAACGACCGCCAGCGCAACTATCGCTGACGACCATGACGCTGTCCGTATTTCCGGACAGCGCTTGCGCGTGATGATCTGCGTCCGCGCCATGAGAAGCCGCGTCTTCGTGACGACCACGTTCCTCGCGGGGATCTGCCCCTTTCGCCCCGCCGCGTTCGCTTATTCACCAATGCCGGATGCGGGTCACAAGGTGCTTTCCAACTTCCCCATCGACTTGTTTAACCGATGCGTCGAGCGCGGCTACGGCGATCCCGAGCAGGCTTTGAAAAAAAACGAGCGCGAACGAATCGTAAAAGCCAACCGCAGGGAAGACAGCACGCGATCCTTCACCCTGGCCCGGCTCGATGATGATATTTGCGACGAGCCTGGCAGCCTTCGGGTGAGCTGGCATCATTTCTGGCTGCCGCCCGAAGCGGGCCGATACTTTGGCGCCTACCGGCCGGGGGCCCAGTTCGGCGAGCTGAAGGAGATTAATGACGGCGGTTTGAAATGCGAGAGCACCACGGAGACGTACCGCATCTTCGCTACCGATCTGCATCTAGAGGCGGTGTTTGCGTGCGTGCGCGCCCATTATTGGTTTTCAGCACCGCATAGCAGAAAAGTCGGCGAGTGAGTCGAAAGGAGCTTCGAGAAACGACGAGGCTTCAAACTTTGTTTTTCGGCCCCGTGTTAGCGGCTGGCCTCCACGTAAACCAGACCCCTGGTCCCGACCTCGACCAGGCCGCCGGGAATCACGCCGCCGGTCCAATCCGCCGCCGCCATCCGCAGACGCTGGCCGACTTTGAGCAGAATTCCGAAGCCGAGCTGGCAGTAACCCTTCGCGTCCAGCGGGCGGAACACCACCGGACCCTTGGGTCCGAGCATGAGCTCCATCTCGATGCTTCCCTTATCCGGGTCACAGTCGAATCCCGGCACCGCATCGCCGGAGAAGATCAGGTAAACGCCGTCCCCGTCGGGGACAATCAGCTCTCCGGCCGATCGCTTCATATCGAGGGATCCGGTTTGCCGACGAAAGCGGGAAAGCGTGTCTTCGCCGCTCTGTGGAGCCCGCCAGCCGAGCTCGTTGTAGCTCAGCAGCACCCCGGCCGCCTTTGATGTCTGTTTACCCGGTCGAGCTGGAAATAGTGCTTTGAGCGTCTTCGCGTTCAAGCGACCGTTGGGGCTGAGCGCATTCGTCCGTTGAAATGATCTCACCGCCGTGCGCGTTCGCGGGCCCATCAGGCCATCGACAGGCCCGGGCTCGAATCCAAGCTCCGCGAGGCGGCGCTGCGCGGCCGCGACCGTTTCCTCGGACGCGATGGAAAAGGTCGGCGCAAAAAAGATAAAAGTTAAAAGAATAAAAAACGTGCGCGTAGCTGCCATTCGGAGCATCAGCATGTCGCCGAGCGAAAACGGTGGCAGATATTATCGGGCGTTGTTTAAAAGGTCCAGAAGGTGACGCGTGATCGAGTAATCGCGCCGCGTAGTTGAGAGTGTGTTGAAGAATACTCCGCCCCCGAGCAAAGCGAATACTCGGTAATAAGCACAGCGCAATCCGAACGCTCGCCGCTATAAAAAGTCGCCATGGAAACGACGTATGTCTTAACGCTGCCGACCGGCGCTTAAGAATCGGCGTCGGCTAGATCGGATTCAGGCCCGGGAATGTTCACGCTCCGTGTTGCCGGTCAGCCCAGCCGCTGGTGCAGGCGCGCATCCATGGTGCGGAAGTGATTTGAAAACCAGGCGTCCAGCCTGGCACCGAATGCCTGCGCGTTTAGTTCGCTAGAGTCTTCAAATTCGTCCATCAGATCTCGGATTTCATCCAGGAGCCGCTCATGGTCCGCCTTGTGCTCCGAGTAACCATCGTAGTGGTGTTCCCGCATCAGCTTTTCTTCCAGCGCGAAATGCGCTGATATTTTTGCGTACAGCTCGCCGAGAAACTCGTAGGCGGCCGATTCACCGCCGCCGGGGCGAAGCAGCTCGTCGTGAATTTCGTTGATGAGCTCGATGAGTTCCTTGTGCTCCGCGTCCGCTGACGGGATTCCCAGGGAATACTCGGCCTTCCATGTAATGAACGTCACTTTCCGACCTCGGTTTTCCGACTAAGGCGTCATCTGGCTCAAATGCGCCGTGGGACTACAGGAACCTGAAGCCGCCGGCAACGGCGCGAAAATCGATGAGCAGATTCTGGCGCGGTTCTATCAATATCGTCTCCTCGCTTTCGTAGTCAAATCCCTCCTCGCGCGCGCTGTCGCGGAGCCTCGCCGTAATGCGGTGATGCCCGGGGCTTATGACAAAGCGCTGGTAGGCCGTTGACGCGCCGTCGCCGGCGATGCCCGACGGCGGCAGCGCCCGCCGGTAAATGAGGCTGCCGTCGACGTGAAGCTCCACGAGCAGCGGAAGACGCTCGCGGGGGCAGTCGAGGGGCTTTCTCATGTTCGGGGGCAGCGCGGCGATTTCTTCCGGCGAAAGCCGGCGGCATTCGCCCTTTCTTGCGCCGGCGTGGCTGAAGCTCAGGCGAATGAGCGCCATCTGAGGGTCCGCGTAGGCGTAATCCGGCGACTTCGAAAAGTAGCCGATCGGCGCGACGAACGCCGCGTAGAAGATAACCTGCAGCGGTATTCGTGAGAAGTTAAGCATCTGCCGCTACCCGGTCCGCGCGGATTCGT
>JBFIYQ010000223.1:0-4917 GCA_041605275.1 Gammaproteobacteria bacterium | reverse complement strand
GGTTTACGACGAACACGAAGCCTTGGGCGGCATGCTGCGCTACGGGATTCCCGGCTACCGCACGCCGCGGGGGTTCCTGGATCACGAGATTCAGCGCATTCTCGACATGGGCAACGTAGAGACCAGGCTCAACACGCGCGTCGGCCGGGACGTCAGCGTCGAAGAGCTGGAACAGAGCCACGATGCCGTTCTCTGGACCATCGGCTGTCAGAACGGCCGCCCGCTGCCGGTGCCCGGGGGTGACGCCCCCAACTGCGTGAGCGGGGTACAGCTTCTGCGCGCGTTCAATGCCGGCCGGCTGCAGGTGACGGCAGAAAAAGTCGTCTGCGTCGGTGGTGGCGACACCTCCATCGACGTGGTCTCGGTCGCCCGGCGCCTGGGCAAGATCCAGCAGATCCACCCTCGGGAGCGTCCCGAGCAGGTGGTGCACGGCTTTGTTGCCCACGACGCGGCGCTGGCCGCCGCCCGAACCGGTGCCGAGGTCACCCTCACCTCACTGTTCCCTAAACAAAGCATGACCGCCGCAGAGCATGAGGTGCAGGATGCGCTCAGGGAGGGCGTCACGATCCGGGACGGCGTCATGCCGCTCGAGGTGCTGCTGGACGAAAACGGCCGAGCCCGCGGTCTCAAGCTCGCCGAGTGCGAATTGCTGGATAACGCTCCGGTCGCGAAGGAAGGCACCGAGTTCGAGATTGAGGCGGATCTCATCGTCTCCGCCATTGGACAGAGCGGTGATCTCACCGGGCTCGAATCCTTCGACAACGGTAAAGGTTTGATCGACGCCGACTCCCATTATCGCGTCCCCGATCGCGAGGGCCATTTCGTCGCCGGCGACATCGTTCGCCCGCATCTGCTGGTGACGGCCATAGGTCACGCCTCGATTGCCGCCGATTGCATCGATCGTTATTTGAACAAAAACGATCAGGTGCGCCGTCCCAAGGTCGACGTGCACCACTTCAATCTCCTGGAGAAGCTTCGTGAGGTGAGCCTGGGCCCTGAAGACTACGACTACAGTGAGCAGCGGGGTACGGACTCGGCAAACTTTGCCATCCACAACTTTGAGGACCGGTCCGGCCGCGAAATCCTCCCGGCTGAGGACATGTTCCTGGCTCACTTTGCCGAGACGCCGCGTATTCACCGCGGTGAGCGGGTGCCGGAAGGCGAGCAGGTGCTCGGAGACTTCGAGGAGCGCATCGTGGGCTTAAGCGAAGAGCTGGCCATCAAAGAGGCCGAGCGCTGTATGAGCTGCGGCATGTGCATCGAGTGTGACAACTGCGTCATCTTCTGTCCGCAAGATGCGGTGTTCCGGGTGAACAAGGATCAGCGCACCACCGGCCGTTATGTGGACACCGATTACAACAAGTGCATCGGTTGCCATATTTGTTCTGATGTTTGTCCCAGCGGCTACATCGACATGGGCATGGGCGAGTGAACCGAAGCTTGAGTCATGCGGGGTTATTTCTGGCGCTGACGCTGCTCGCCGCGATGTCCGTTGCCAAAGAGAGCGGCATGCTGCTGCCCGAAATTCCGCCTTCGGCCAAGGGGGACGAGTGCGTAGAACCCACTGAGATCATGCGCCGCGATCACATGCGCTTTCTCATGCACCAGCGGGACGACACGGTACACGGAGGCATACGGGGCGCGAAGCACAGTCTCGTCGGCTGCATCGAATGCCATGCCCAGAGCAACGCTCAGGGTGCCGCCATCCCGGTCAACGCCGAGGGCCAGTTCTGCCAGAGCTGCCACAGCTTCACCGGCGTTCGAATGGACTGCTTCGAGTGCCACGCGGCGGTGCCTGCCGAAAGACAGTCGCGAAACGCCCGGTCGAAAGTGATGTCCGCGCAAGCATTGTGTTTTTCGAAGGCGGCTTTTTCAGGAGTCAACTGATGAGCGACAGCAAGCGGTCTCTAGCCAATCAGAGCCGCCGTCGTTTCCTGATGAAAACCGGCGCGCTGTCCGCCGCGGGGCTCGTTTCCGGCCTCCAGTTCATTGATTTTCCCAGCGCGCGCGCGGCAACCGATCCGGTGAGTAGCAAACAGCGCTGGGGCATGCTTATCGACGCCAGCAAGTGCGCGACCGGCTGCAGGGCCTGCGTCGAGGCCTGTCACCACGAGCACGGGATCACCGGTCACGGCCGGCCACAAACCGACGCCCAGTGGATTCGGAAGGTTACCCTGCGCGACAGGAAGTCCGGGCGCGAGACCTCGCTGCCGCTGATGTGTCAGCACTGTGAAAATCCGCCGTGCGTCGACGTCTGCCCCACCGGCGCCTCCTTCCGACGCGCCGACGGGGTGGTGCTGGTGGACAAGCACATCTGCATCGGCTGCCGCTACTGCATGCTTGCCTGTCCTTATAAGGCACGATCGTTCATTCACGAAAATCAGACCGATCAAAAATCGTGGTCACCCCGCGGTAAGGGCACGGTGGAGAGCTGCAATCTGTGCGTGCATCGGATCGACGAGGGCAAGGGGCGTGTTCCGGCCTGCGCGGAGGCCTGTGAGCGAGAGGGTCATCGCGCCATTCTGTTCGGAGATCTCAACGACCCTGACAGCGAGCTCGCCAGGGCCATGGCCCAAGAGGAGAGTCAGGAGCTGCGCGCCGATCTGAGACTGAACACCGGGGTCCGTTATCAGAATCTCTGAGTCCGAACGAAATGGCAATCACAAGCAACATTTCCGGCGCCAGCGAATACACGGTTATCGGAGGCAGGAGCGCCGGCTTCTACGCGCTGTTGGCAGCGTTCGCCGTCGTCATTACGGCGGGCTTATGGTCCGCTCACTTCATGGACGTCGAAGGTCACTACGTGACCGGCATGAGCAATCAGATCGTGTGGGGGATCCCGCACGTTTTTGCCATTTTCCTCATCGTCACCGCTTCCGGCGCCCTGAATGTGGCGTCGCTGTCTTCGGTCATGGGTCAGAAAATCTATGCGCCTTACGCTCGGCTCTCGGGTCTGCTCGCGATTGCGCTACTGCTGGGCGGTTTGGCCATCATCACCCTCGACCTGGGGCGCCCGGATCGCCTCGTGATCGCGTTAACGCATTTCAATATGAAATCCGTGTTTGCCTGGAACGTTTTCCTCTATACGGGCTTCCTTTTACTCGCTGTGCTTTATCTGTGGACGTTGATGGAGCGGCGAATCAACCCATTGACCAAACCTGTCGGCGCCCTCCTGCTGCTGTGGCGGATCGTGCTGACCACCGGCACCGGTCTCATATTTGGTGTGCTGGTGGCCCGCGAAGCCTATGACGTCGCCCTAATGGCGCCCGCGTTCATCGCCATGTCTCTTTCCTTTGGCACGGCGGCGTCACTGCTGTTGCTGATGGCGATCACTGGCGGGACGAATCGCTCCTTGGACGAGAAAGTTGTGCTTGGCTTGAAACGCATGCTCGCGTGGTTCGTTGGCATCGTGATCTACTTCGTCGTCGTTTTTCACGGCGTCAAGCTTTACGCCTCAGGTTATCAGGGCATCGAGCGCTTCTTGCTGCTGGAGGGCGGATCCATCACAAGCCTTTTTTGGCTGGGGCAGATCGTCGCCGGCTCGATGGTGCCCCTGATTCTGATGCTTTGGCCGCCGACGTCCCGATCGCGATCCTGGATCGGCGCCGCCGCCGCGATGGTGCTGCTGGGCGGATTTATTCAGATCTACGTCATTGTCATCGGTGGACAGGCTTACCCGCTGCAGATATTTCCAGGCAAGGAAATAATCGAAAGCAGCTTCTACGACGGCGTCGTGAGCCACTATCGGCCGAGTATGCCCGAGGTGCTGCTGGGACTGGGCGGCGTCGCCACGGCGCTTCTGATCGTGGTGCTGTCGATGAAAGTGCTCGAGTTCCTGCCGAATACGCAAGGCGCGGATTGAGAGAGCGTAATGCCTCATCTGTATATTTCTGCTGCCCATAAGTCTTCCGGCAAGACGGTGCTGGCAACCGGGATATGTGCGGCGCTGCGCGCGATGGGGCATACCGTGCAGCCGTTCAAGAAGGGCCCCGACTATATCGACCCCATGTGGCTGTCGCGGGCCGCCGGTCGCCCCTGCCGCAATCTGGACTTCTTCACCATGGCGCCATCCGAAATTGTCGCCGCATGCAACCGCTACGGGTCCGACGTCGACGTCAACATCATCGAGGGCACCAAAGGACTGCACGACGGGGTCGCCGTCGACGGCAGCGACAGCAATGCTGCCCTGACCAAACTGCTTGGGTCGCCGGTGGTTCTGGTGGTCGATGCCCGCGGACTGACGCGTGGTGTTGCGCCGCTGGTGGAGGCACAGTCGCGCTTTGACACGGACGTTCGCACCGCCGGTGTGATTCTAAATCGCGTCGGCGGTGTCCGGCACGAAAGCAAGCTTCGCGCTGCCATCGAGCGTTACACCGACATAACGGTTCTGGGCGCGGTCTCCGACCATAAATCGTTGACCATCCCGGAAGGCCATCTGGGACTCTTGCCGGCAAACGATCATCCGCAGGCCGCCCGCGTCGTTGAATCCATTGCGGAGGCCGTGCGCGCCCAGGTGGATCTGGACCATGTGCTCCAGATCGCCCGCGAGGCCGAATGGCCGGCGGCCAGCGGCGATTGGAAACCGATGCATTGTGTCAACGGAGCGGTGCGCATCGGCGTGGCTCGGGACGCTGCTTTCGGATTTTATTATCCGGAGGACCTGGAAGGTTTGCGGGCGGCCGGGGCCGAGCTGTGTTTTTTCAATACCATTACCGATGCTTCGCTTCCCGACGTGGATGCACTCTTTATCGGCGGGGGATTTCCCGAGCGCCACATGGACGCGCTGGCAGCCAACATCCAGCTTCGCGAGGAAGTTAAGAGTCGCATTCAGGCCGGCATGCCCGTGTATGCCGAGTGCGGCGGGCTCATGTACCTGACTCGCTCGCTGCAGTGGAAAGGCAAGCGTGCAACCATGGT
>JBFIYQ010000222.1:0-4917 GCA_041605275.1 Gammaproteobacteria bacterium | reverse complement strand
TGCTACCAGGTCTACGCGGTGAAGTACGGCACCCGCGCCGCTCGCCGCCACGATAACTTTATTTTCCGCGACGACCACGACGGCCCCATGCCCATGGATTACTACGTTTGGGCAATAAAATCCGCGAATCGCTCCATCGTGGTCGATGTCGGCTTTAATCAGGCGGAGGGGGAGCGCCGCGGCCGCAAGTTCCTGCGCTGCCCCACCGAGGCTCTGGCGCTGATAGGCGTCGACGCGGGCAAGGTTGCCGATCTCATCATCACTCATCTCCACTACGACCACGTGGGGAATCTGGCCCGGTTTCCCGATGCCCGTTTCCACCTTCAGGATTCGGAGATGAGCTACGCCACCGGCCGCAGCATGACCCACGAGGTGCTGCGCAGCGCCTATGCCGTGGATGAAGTGGTGGAAATGGTGCGGCTCGTCCATGGGGACCGCGTGGTCTTTCATCAGGGCGACGACGAGATCGCCCCCGGAATCAGCGTTCACCATCTGGGAGGGCATACCCGGGGACTTCAGGCGGTCCGGGTGCGCACCGCGCGGGGCTGGGTGATTCTGGCCTCCGACGCCAGTCACTATTACGCCAACATGGAGGCCGGCAATCCCTTTCCCATCGTGGAAAGCGTCACCGACATGCTGGAAGGACATCGCCGGCTGAGAAAGCTGGCAGACTCGGACGACCATATCGTCCCCGGTCACGACCCGGAGGTGATGCGGCGCTATCCCGCGCCGTCCAAGAAAGCGGAAGGGATTGCGGTGAGCTTGCACGAGCCGCCGACGTATTAAGCAGGTAGTATGCGGTATGTGGGGAAAAGGCATGCGATGCTTTTTTAAAGCCGTGCATACTACATATCAAATACTAAGTACCGAACGAGTCCAAGCTAAACCTCCTCTCGATTAGCTCTGTCTCACCTTAAAAAAGTATTTTGCGATGCTTCCCTTAGACAACATTCTCGTCGTCTCCCTAGAACAGGCGGTTGCCGCGCCGTTTTGCTCTTCGCGTCTTGCCGACGCCGGCGCGCGGGTGATCAAGGTGGAACGCGACGGCGGCGACTTCGCCCGTGCTTATGACAAGGCGGTGCACGGCGAAAGCGGCTATTTCGTCTGGCTGAATCGCGGCAAAGAGTCCCTGGTGCTGGATATCAAGAATCCAGAGGATGCCGCGCTGCTCGAACGAATTCTCGCCAGGGCCGACGTGTTCATTCAGAACCTGGCGCCGGGCGCCGCGGAGCGCGCCGGATTCGGCTCAGAGCGCCTGACGAACGCATATCCCCGGCTCATCACCTGTGACATCAGCGGCTATGGCGAGGAAGGCGACTATTCCCAGATGAAGGCCTACGACATGCTGGTTCAGGCGGAAAGCGGCATATGCTCCATCACCGGCTCGCCGGAGCAGCCGGGGCGCATCGGCGTATCCGCCTGTGACGTGGCCTGCGGCATGTATTCGTACATGGCCATCCTCGAAGCGATCATCGCCCGCGGGCAAACGGGCGAGGGCAGGGCGATCCGCACCTCCATGTTCGACTGCATGGCGGACTGGATGACGGTGCCGCTGCTGCTGCACGACTACGCCGGCAAAGGACCGAAGCGCACCGGATTGAGCCATCCCATGATCCAGCCCTACGGCGCCTATAAAACCCGTGGCGGCCGACCGATTCTGATTGCCATCCAGAACGAGCGGGAGTTCATACGATTCTGCAACGATGTGCTGGAGCAACCCGAGCTTAAACATGACCCGAGATTCTCCAGCAATCCGGCGCGGGTGGAAAACGTGGACAGCTTGCGCGAGATCATCGACGCGGTGTTCGTCCGCTTCGAGCGTAGCGATTTGATCGAACGCTTGCGCCGCTGCCAGATTGCGTTTGGCGAGATCAACGACGTGGCCGCGCTCTCCAAGCATCCGGCCCTGCGCCGCATCGAGGTGGGCTCGCCCACGGGTCCGGTGATGCTGGTGGCGCCGCCGGCTCGGATTGCCGCTGACCCGCCGTCGCTCCGGCCGGTGCCCGCGCTGGGGGCGCAAACTGAAGCGATTCGCGCAGAGTTTTCCGGAGCCTGAGGTGTCCGGGACGTCGGCGTCGGAACAGGATCGGCTGCTGCGTTGGATCGGGCGCAGCGAAGCCACTTCGGGTTACGCCTACGGCGCGCTGGCAGATGTTCTAAGCGCGACGTTGGACCGGGACGATCCGCCCCACGCCGAAGGCAGCGCGTTTCCCCCCGGCTGGCACTGGCTTTGTTTCCCCGAGGCGGTGCGGCTAGCGGACACCGGTTATGACGGCCACCCCAAAACCGGAGGATTCATGCCGCCGGTACCGTTACCGCGGCGCATGTGGGCGGGGAACCGGATGGAATTTTTTCAGCCGATCCGCGCAGGCGACTCGCTCGAGCGCAAATCCACCATCGCCGACGTGCGCTTCAAATCTGGCGGTGGTGGCATGCTTTGTTTCGTCACCGTGCGTCACCAGATTTTCGCCCGATCCGAGCTCGCCACCGTGGAAGAGCACGACGTGGTTTACCGCGAAGCGGCTGCTCCCGGCGTGCCCGCGGCCAAACCCCGGCCGGCGCCGGCGAAGCCGGTGTGGTCACGGACGGTCTCGCCCAGCCCCGTGCTTCTGTTTCGCTTTTCCGCCCTGACCATGAACAGCCACCGCATTCACTACGACCGCGCGTTTGCGGTGGACGAGGAGGGCTATCCCGGGCTCGTGTTCCACGGACCCCTGACCATGATTCTGCTGATGGATCTATTTCGCCGCGCAAATCCAGCGGCGCGGCTCCAGAGATTTTCTGTCCGCGCCACAGCGCCGCTTTTCGACGACCGACCGTTCGAAGTCCAGGGCACGCCCGGAGCGTCCGACGGCGAGGCGCTGCTTTGGGCACTGACGCCGGCGGGCGATCTGGCGATGACTGGCGAAGCGCGCTACGCGCCGGGGCGGTAGGGAGATGCCCGTTACTCCCGGCGAAACGGCGGTGTTGCGGTGAGCTTCAGCGGCAACCTGCGCAAGATGCGGGTGGAAGACGCCTCGCCGGTGCGCTACTTCATGCGCTTCAACAATCTCGAGGTCGAGTTAAATCCGTTGATTGGCCGGCGAATAGTCCTCGAGTTCAGCGGACGTATTAACTGTGTCGCCTGCGGGCGCGAAATCAAGAAAAGCTTCAACCAGGGGTACTGTTTTCCCTGTTTCCGATCTCTCGCCCGGTGCGATCGCTGCATCGTCAGTCCGGAGCTGTGTCATTTTCATCTCGGCACCTGCCGCGAGCCGGATTGGGGGAAGGCAAACTGCATGCAGCCACACGTCGTGTACCTGGCCAACAGCTCTGGAGTGAAGGTGGGTATTACCCGGCGGTCGCAGCTGCCGACGCGCTGGATCGATCAGGGTGCGGTGCAGGCAGTGCCATTGATGCAGGTGGCAACCCGGCGCGCTTCGGGAATGGTGGAGCGTGCGCTAAAGTCGCAATTCGCGGATCGCACCGACTGGCGGCGCATGCTCAAAGGATCACCGGAGCCGGCCGATCTGGTGGCGCGATCGAAGGGCCTGCGACCGGTCTGCGACCAGGCGCTGATAAACGCGGGCGAAGATCCGGGGACGGCGGTTGCCGAAACCATCGACGTCGAGCCGCGGGGGTTTGATTATCCGGTGCTCGAATACCCCCCCAAGGTCCGATCCATCAACGTGGAAAAGCAGCCCGAGATTAAGGGTCGCCTGCTGGGAATCAAAGGTCAGTACCTGATATTCGACTGCGGCGTGATCAACATTAGAAAGCACGCCGGCTACGAAGCCGCGCTGTCTTAGGCGCGGTGAATCAGTTTGCCGCGATCGGTCCCCGCAGCAGCTCGATATAGGCAGCGTAGAGCTTGCGGATATTGCGTACGTAGGTGACCGGCTCGACGCCGCGCACGAACCCATAGGTGGCGTTACGGTAATACTCGGGCTTCGAGAGCTTGAGCATCGCCACCTCGACGTTGTCCGACCAGCGGTTCGGGTCCAGATTCAGTTCCTTTGCCAGCTCGCGGGCGTCATAGACGTGTCCGAGACCCGCGTTGTAGGACGCCAGGGTGAACCAGGTGCGCTCCTGAACGGGAAGCTCGAGTTCGAACTGATCGTAGAGCCAGTGCAGCATCTTCATGCCCGCCAGGATGCCTTTCTCCGGGTCCTCGAGGTCGCTGATGCCGAAGCGCTTGGCCGTGACCGGCAGCACCTGCATGACCCCTCTGGCCCCCGCCCATGACACGGCGTCCTTTTTGAAGCGGCTCTCGTGGTACATGAGCGCAACGATCAGCGGCCAGTCAAAGCCGTATTTCTCCGCGTATTTCTTCACCAGATCGTCATAGGGAGAGAGCCTGCCGCCGTTTCCGCCATCGGCGCGGAACTTCACCAGCTGCTGAATGCGGCGGGGATTCTTGAAATATTTCCTGTAGGTGACGTTGTAAAAGGTCTTGCGATACTCCCTTTCGAGGAACTTGTTCAGCGCCTGGAGTAGCGTTTTGTCCTCCTTTCTCACCACCCAGCCGTGCTTCACGTTCTCTTTTATCGTAAACGCGGCGCGCACGTCGTCTCGCCATGTCAGCGCCACGTCGAGAATATGGCTGTCGGAAACCGTGAGGTCATATTCGCCGCTGGCGACCTTGTCGATTATTTCCTCGGTCTCCATCGACTCGGGCGCCGCCTTCAAAATAAAACGTATGTGCCCTTTGAGGCGCAGCCGTTCCAGTGTGCTCCAGTAGGAGCTGCTTCTGCGTACCCAGATCGTTCGCCCCTCCAGCTGGGTCACGTGATTGAGCTCGGTGTCGTCGGTGCGCGCCACGACGACCTCGCTGACCAGATTGTAAGGATCGGTAAACTCGACCCCGTAGGTCCGCCTTTGCTCAGTAACGGTGAGAGACGCCGAAATCAGATCGCCGCCGCCCCAAAGCAGCATCGG
>JBFIYQ010000221.1:0-4921 GCA_041605275.1 Gammaproteobacteria bacterium | reverse complement strand
CTTTCCGCCTCGGTGAAGCCGTCGATCTTCAACGTGTGGCCGCGGTTCACGTAGAGCGCCTTGCGCCCGGTTTCAGGATGGGTGCGCACGATGGGGTGCACCGACACGGTTTTAATCTCATCCTCACCGGTGGGCCGCTCGGTCTTACGCTGGACTCTTCCCACCGCGGCATCCGGCTTGGCGGCGCTGTTAACGGCCTTTAATCCATCGAGAAACGTTTTCATGCCGTCGGACAGGGTTTCATAGGCAAGGTACATGTTGGCGAACAGGGTGTCGCCGCCCACCGGCGGGATTTCACAGGCGTAAAGCAGCGATCCCATTGGCGGGCGCTCGAGGTAAGTAGTGTCGGAGTGCCAGATTCCGCCGAAGTTGTGCACCTCATCTTCGCGCTTGATCACCTCCACCACGTCCGGATAGTCGTCCATGCCCTTAACAAAGGGATAGCGCGCAAGATCCCCGAAGCGGGTGGCAAAGGCGATGAGCGTTTCGGGGATCAAACGCTGGTCGCGAAAGAAAACCACCAGGTGTTCGAGCAGCGCGGCGCGGATGTCCGCCACGGTCTGCTCGCCCAGCGGCTTCGAAATGTCGACGCCCGAGATCTCCGCGCCCAGAGCGGGCGATATGGGTTTTACCTCGATGGACGGGTGACCTGCATTCACGTGGGAGATTTTATCATTATCAATCTGCGCGGTAGATCAGCAATCGACTGTCGACCTTGCGCCCCGGCGCTCGCGAAGCGACACGTAGACGCCGCTGGCGATCACAATGGCGACACCCAGCCAGGTCCAGGCGTCGGGAAAATCGCCAAAGGCCACGTAACCGACCACGGTCGCCATGACGATCTCGCTGTATCCGAGCGGCGCCAGCAGGGACGCCTCGGCATGCTCGAAAGACTTGATCACAAGGAAATGCCCCGCGGCCGCCAGGGCGCCCATGAGCACCATCCAGAATAAATCCTCCGTCCCCGGCGGCGTCCATACCACCGGCACCAGCGCGGACATGACGAGCGCGCCAAGAAGCGCGGTGTATACAAGGGTCACGAGGGGCGGCGCGCTCCCGGAGAGCTTACGCGTTGCCAGGCTGTAAAACGCATACACGGTGCCGGCGCCAAGCGCGAGCAGCATGCCTGGATGAAAAGCACTGAGGCCCGGGCGCACAATCACCACCACGCCGACGAAACCCACGCCTACCGCGGTCCAGCGTCTTAAACCAACCCGTTCTCCGAGAATCAGCGGTGACAGTGCCGTCACCACCAGCGGCGCGACGAACACCAGCGCCAGCGCGTCTGCAATGGGCATGACGGCGATCGCGGCGAAGAAAAGCACGGTGGAACCCAGCAGGAATCCGCCGCGAGCCACCTGAAGCCAGGGATTGCGCAGCAGCAGCGCGCCGGCGCCGTGACGCCAGAGTACAACCGGCAGAAGAATGAGCAGGTGAAAAAAGTACCGCGCCCACACCACCTGCAGCACCGGGAAACTTGCGCTCAGGTGCTTGGCGACACCGTCCATCACCGGCACTACCGCCATGGCGGCCAGCATCAGGACGATGCCCTTGGCGGGGGAGTCCTCCGCCGCGCTTGCGCCAGCGCCGCTGGACGGAGCGATCATTTAGAGATTTGAAACTTTGCTCGGAGGCCCCGGCCCCGTTTCAATCGGGGTCGGGACGCAGCGGATGCTCTGCGATTACGTTCTCGGCGACGGGCTGTCCACCGATGAGATGCTCCTGAATGATGCGCTCGAGCACCTCCGGGGTGCATCCGCGATACCAGACGCCTTCCGGATACACCACGGCGATGGGTCCGCCCTCGCAGATTCGCAGGCAGTTGGCCTTGGTGCGATAGACCAGACCTTTGGGCGCAAGCCCGAGCTCGTTCAGCCGGTCTTTGAGGAAAGCCCACGACTCGAGGCTCTTGCCTTTTTCCGAGCAATTGGGTTCCGTCTGGTCGCAGCAGAGAAAGATATGTCGCCGGATCTTGTCGATCTTCAGCGCTCGGACCTTTTTCTCGATCTCCGGAGGCAATTCGCGGTCCGCCTGATCCGTCACTGGGCTCTCCTTTGCGCGCATCCTGAAAGTCGCCAGTATCCCGGAAAACAGGGTGCGCTTTAAAGTGCCCCGGCTTGCTGTGGCACCCGCGAGCACGGAGAATTCACCCCGATTTTTCGCCGGAACTCGAAAATACTGACCCCGGAACCTCGCGTGAATCTTCACATTCATCACGAGGCCCGTCGCGCGGGTGAGACACCCGCGGAGTACGAGGCCCGTATTCAAGGCGCCGCCACATGGGCTGAGACACCCTGCGGTGACGGCCGGATGGTCTGGCACCTATGGGGCGACAAAAACCTCCCGCCTCTGGTGCTGTTTCACGGCGGCTTCGGTTCCTGGCGGCACTGGATTCTCAACGTACTTCCCTTAAGCGAACACTACCGTGTGATTGCCGCGGATCTGCCGGGGCTCGGCGACTCCGATCCCATCACCGAGGAGTACACCGCGGAGAATATTGCCGCGACGGTGTCCGCAGGCGTCGACGCGCTGGTGCCGCCGCCGGAGCGCTTTCACATCGCCGGCTTTTCCTTCGGCGGCATTATCGGTGGTCACGTCGCCGCGATTCAGGGCAGGCGGGTACGCTCCTTTACCGCCGTCGGCGCCGGCGGACTCGGTCTTCGCAACGCACGCTTTCCGGAGCTTGCCTCCATGAACGCAGCGCTAACGCCTGAGGCGCTGGTGGAAGTTCACCGCACCAATCTCTCGCGCCTGATGATCAGCGACCCCGACCGCATCGACGATCTCGCGATTCACGTGCAGACTGAAACGGTGCGCCGAGCGCGCGTGAGAAGCGGGAAGATCCCGTTAACCGGTGTCCTCACCGAGGCGCTGAAGCGCATTGACACGACCCTCGCCGGGATCTGGGGGGAGAAGGACGTTATCGCAGCGCCCTACATGAAAGATCGCGTCGAGCTGTTCCGGTCCATCCAGCCGGACTGCGAGTTTCGCGTCATCGAGGACGCCGGCCACTGGGTAATGTACGAGCGTCCGGAAGAATTCAACGCAAACCTGCTCGAGCTATTAGCGGCCGCGGACACGGGCTAGCCTTATCCCTCGAAGGTATTCTTAAGCGTGCCGATGCCCTCGATGCTGATCTCGATGATGCTGCCGGGCTTCATGGAGCCGGCCCCCACCGAGGTGCCGCAGGCGATGACGTCTCCCGGAAGCAGCGTCATATCTCCGGAAATATGGCTGATGATCTCCGCCGGCGTGAATACAAAATCGCTCACCGAATAGTTCTGCCGTTCTTCTCCATTCAAAACGGAACGAATGCTGAGCTTGTTGGGATCCAGCCCGGTGGCTACCACTGGTCCCATGACGCCAAAGGTGTCCGCCGCTTTTGACCGCACCCACTGCTGCATGATCGGGCTCTTGTTCAGAATCTCGATGGAAGTGACGTCATTGATGCAGGTGACGCCGAAAAGGTAATCCAGCGCTTGGTCGACGGATACGTCACGGCAGGTTTTGCCGATGACCAGACCGAGCTCTCCTTCGAAGATGATCTTGCCGTCGTAGGCCTTGGGCCGGCGGATGGGTTTTCCAGTAGGATGAAACGAGCTGTTGGCCTTGAGCAGGTACATGGGCTCGTCGGGCACGCTGCCGTTCATCTTCTTGATCAGGGAATGCGAATTGTGAGCGAGCGCCACCATCTTGCTCGGCTCGACGGGCGTCATCAGCTCAACGTCCGCTAGGGCAACGCTATCGCCGGTCGCCTTGGGGGAGCTGAACAGGTCTCCTTCGAATTCCTTTATGCTCTCTCCCTCGAGCTGCCCGATATGAATCTCGCCTTTGTGCCGGTATCGTGCCCAGTGGGCCATTTGCCTGCTCCCTTTTAAAATGGTGTCGTGCGGAATACGCGAATCGTCCCCGCGCGCCGTCTGCTTCGGGCTCCGGGGGCCGCATTGTACGACAGTCGACCGTGCCGATGAGCCCGAGCCGGTGGCCGCGGCGGCGCGCGAGCGCAGTCGGAGCCGATTGTGGGAAAATGCATGCCACACCGGCGCGCCTGAACCGTGGGCAGGGCGCGTTAAACAATAATCAGGGCGATACCGTGCGGTCGCGAAGAAGTTCAAAAACAAGCGTGAGGCGCGAGATCCCATTACTTTTTGCGCAAGTTGGCGGTCTTTCGCGGTCCAGGCGGCTGGCGCCGGCGTTGCTGGGCGCCATCGTTCTGCTTGCATCCCCCGGCGTCGCTCAGTCGGCAACCGCCACGGAGCCAAAGGGCCTCGAGACGATGCGCGCGGTGGCGCTTCAGCTCCTGCGCATTCAGGACTACGAGCGATCCATTGCCGTCTACCGCGAGATCTTGAAGCACACCCCCGACGACTCACGATCTCACTACGATCTGGCCGCGGCGCTGTCTTTCGTCCGTCGCTACGAGGAAGCCGCGCCGCCCATTCGCACCGCCATTCGTCTTAATCCGGATGACCTCAAAGCTCAGGAGATGGCCTCCCTGATCTTTCTTAATCTGCGCTGGTACGAGGAAGCCTTCGAGGCGACGCTTAATGCCGCCTGGCTGGGCGAGCCGACGGCGATGTTCAGCCTGGTCAACATGTACGAAAAAGGCATCGGGGTCACGGCGAATCCGGATCGGGCGCTTCATTGGGCTGTGCAGGCAGCGGAACACGGCCACCTGGGCGCCATGGCGCTGATGGAACAGGTCCACCGCAGCGGGCGACTGGGCCAGACCGTCGACAACGCGGCGGCGGACGCGTGGAAAAAACGGCTGCGCGACGCGAAGAATATCGAATGATGCCCGGAAAGAAACAGCCGCAGAATTGCGCCGGAAAATGCTGGCACAGGGAGAGAATTCATGCTGGCCCTATGCCCCAAGGCATGCGGGTCTTAGCTTTATCGGCCCGGCGCGGCCGGGAAATTT
>JBFIYQ010000220.1:0-5019 GCA_041605275.1 Gammaproteobacteria bacterium | reverse complement strand
GCCAATAATCTCCGGCCGCTCCACCGAGGCAGCAATGGCTTCCGCGAAGCGCTGCTCCACGACCCGGATCTTCGCCGCCATGCGCTCCAGGTCCTCCGCCGACCAGGTGCCGAGGCGCGCGGCGCGCTCCAGCGGGAACTCAGTTCGGGGCTTCAAACTGAATTCGAATGTCACCGGATCGCTGAAACGGACGATGCGGCGACTGATCTCCAGCACCAGCGCCGGGTGACTGGAGCGAGTGAGCGCCGTAGTCATGCTCCGCGCCAGTCCCGCGAGGCTGTGTCCCAGCCGCGCGTAGCGGGATCGGATACCCTTCAGCGCAGCCGGCGACTGACCGCCCATGGGCGATCTGCCGGCATCCACGGCAATGGAAGGCGCGTGTTTGGTACGAATAAGAATCATATTTTCTTCACAAAATCAGTAGTTTATCTACCGTTTGTCCTAACTTACATTAAAGAATAGACCTAAAGATCGACCAATTCAAACCTGATTTAGTGAGAAATTTGAGTGCCCCGCTCGCGCTCGGCGCATCCGTGGAGCAACCGTGAGCGATCCACTCGAAGCAGAACCGTATTCACATCCACAGGAGTTGTTCCCGTCTCCTGGCCAGTCGGTTCGATTCGAGATTGGAAAGGTCGCGGCGTGTCCCTGGTCGTCCGTCACCAGGCATTCATCGACGGTCGCTACGTGGATGTTGCTTCCGACAAAGACCATCGACGACGTCAATCGTGCCTTGCCGCCGCACGGCGCGCGTTTGGGTCGGGAAGTTGGCACCGGATGGCGCCCGCGGAACGCACGCGAATTCTTCAGCGCTTTGCGGATGGGACAAGCACACCCAGCTCAAGACCAACTGGATCCGGATTGATCGATCCAAATAGACGTGCCGGGCACTCATTCTGAATGCGAGAAAAAAGTGCCCGGCACGGGGTCGAGTAAGCTCTGATTTATTCAGAGCTCAATCAATACTTCACATCAGCGCTTCAAGCGCCGCAAACAGTCGGTCCACGTCCTCGTCGGTGTTGTAGAGGTGCGGCGTCACGCGCACGGAATTGCCGCGCACGCTGACGAATACCTTCTGCTCGGCCAGGGACTCCGAAAGCCTGGCCGGAATCCCTCTTGGAAATCCAAGTCCCAGAAAGTGCGCGGCGCGCCGATCCTGCGCAAGGCACTCGAGACCCATATCCGCCGCGCGCTTTGCCATGCATTGGGTGCGCGCTGCCAGCGCCACTTCAATCCTATCGACGCCCCACTGCAGAATTTGATCGAGCGCCGCGACCGCCATGGGCAGCAGGTGGAAATTCGCCCGCTCGCCCATGTCGAATCGTCTCGCCCCGGGCTGGTACTCGTCCCGGTATTCAACTAGTCCGGAGAAGTCCTCGCTCCCTTTTCGCGCGATCCAGTTGTATTCCAGCGGCTGTCCGTCCTGGTGATTCGCCGCGGCGTAGACAAAGCCGAGAGAGTAGGGCCCGAGCAGCCATTTGTAACACGCGGTAACGACGAAGTCGGGACGTACCCGTTGGACGTCGAAGGGCAGCACGCCCAGGGACTGGGTAAGGTCCAGGGCCAACGCGGTGCCGGTGTCCCTACAGGAGGCGGAGATTCGCTCCAGATCCAGCAGCGCGCCGTCGGTCCAGCGGCACTGGGGAAGTGCTGCCACCGCGACGCGCTCATCAAGCGCGGACAGCACCGCGTCGGTCCAGTCGCCGTTTGGCGCCGGTCGCACCGTCACCAGCTCCGAACCTGCCGCCCGACAGGAGGCCTCCCAGGCGTAAACGTTGGAAGGAAATTGCTCCTCCAGCACAAGCACCCGTTGACCGACCTTCGCCGAAAGATTTCGTGCCGCAACGGCGGTGCCGTAGCTGGCCGAGGGCGTGATTGCGATATCGTCGGGTTCGGCGTTGATGAGCCGCGCGAACAGCGCGCGCAGCTGCTCCGACTCGGTGAAAAAATCCTGCGGAGTAATGTGCCAGGGGTGGCGCTTGCGCCGAATGCCCCATTCGCCTGCCTCGCATACCGAACGCATCAAAGGCGCGAGGTAGGCGCAGTTGAACCAGGCGAAATCCTCGGGGATGTCGAACAGATGGCGTTGGCAGGGAAGCATGAGACTGGCGGTCGAATCTTGGAGGATTGATGTTTGTCGCAAGCAGAGTACGCAGTGGGTAGTATGCAGTATGTAGGGCGGTAGCGATCGGAATGTTATCTCGCTTCCCCACGCACTACATACTCAACACTTAACGCATGCCGCAGGTTTCAATCTCCGAATCGCTGCACCTTAACTAGATGCCGGAAAGAATCTCGCGCTGCCACTGGGTCAACGAAGATCCGCTCTATCTCGCGTATCACGACGAAGAATGGGGCGTGCCTCTGAAAAACGACCGGGCTCTCTTCGAGCTGCTTCTGCTCGAGGGCGCTCAAGCCGGCTTGAGCTGGTACACGGTGCTCAGGAAACGGGAAAGTTACCGCAGGGCGTTCGATGGTTTCGATCCCCAAAGGATCGCCCGTTACGACGCGCGCAAACGAAAAGCCCTGATGAAGAACCCAGGCATCATTCGAAACCGCCTGAAAATCGAGGCCGCAACCATAAACGCCCGCGCCTTTCTGGAAATTCGCGAGGAGGGGGAATCATTCTCGGCGTTCTTGTGGAAACACGTTAATGGAAACCCCAGGCAGAACCGATGGCGCCGGCCCGGTGACGTTCCCGCGTTCACTTGCGAGTCCGACCGGATGAGCCGGGAGCTGAAAGCGCGCGGCTTCAAGTTCGTGGGCAGCACCATCTGCTACGCTTTCATGCAGGCTTCGGGAATGGTGAACGACCATCTGATCAGCTGTTTCCGTCATGAGCAGTTGAGGCGTCTCGCCGGCGAGGGTGGTTGCGGATGACGTTGCCCAAGTCGACCAGCCCGCTGCGACCGGGCTCGGGGAAGCAAGAAAAGGATTTTTGCCTCGTCGCCGGCCGGCGAATTCTCCAAATTGTACACATCCATGACGTGAGTATCGGGACTGCGATTCTCTAAAGGCGTAATATCTTGCGCACCGCCTTCGGGCGGGGGTTCACTGTTTTTCCTTTGGTCGTAAAGACAAGGAGTGTGAAATGTTGAACATGGGAAAAATGCGATTGGCCATCGGCGGCGTCATTATGGCGTTGCTTTTTGGACTGACCAGCGGCCCGGCTCTGGCTCAGGGCATGGGCCTTGGAGAGGGTGGCGGCTTCTATGTCGGCGCCGGCGGCGGTTTCACCAGCGTGGATGTTTGCGATGACCTAAACGCCCTAGGATTCACTAACTGCGACGACGAGGATGTCGGCTTCAAGATCTTCGGCGGGCTGAAGTTCAATCAGTATTTCGGAGCTGAGGCCGGATACGTCAATCTCGGCGAGGTCAGTGCTAATTTTTCGGGGGTCGGCGTAGAAGTTGACGCGGATGGATTCCAGGTGGCTGCAGTTGGAACTTATCCCATCGAACAGTTCTCGTTGCTGGGTAAAGTAGGAATCTACTTTTGGGACCTGGACGCATCGGCCGGAGGTGCCTCAGTCAGCGACGACGGCACGGATATCATGTTCGGTGTCGGAGGCGAATTCCACTTCACGCCACAGGTGTCGGTGCGCGGCGAGTGGGAGCGCTTCGATTTTGACGGCGACGACGTCGACTTCTTCTCCGCGAGTTTTATTTACAGGTTCTGACGGATACTTCTTGTTTCACGGAGCCGCCATTCGGCGGCTCCTTTCTTTTCTACGTTCAATTCCACGCCGGATGTGACCCCGGAATATGACCAGGTCGCGCCACGCCGAAGTTAAAGGGATAGAGAAACTCAATCTTCGTTGACTTTTTTCACCGCGCGGCGCCAGCCGTCTAACAGGATCTTTCGTTTTTCGTCATTGATGGCGGGGGTGAATCGCCGCTCCAGCTGCCAGCTGCTGGATATGTCGTCCAGGGAATCGAATATCCCTGCCCCAAGCCCGGCAAGATATGCGGCGCCCATGGCGGTGGTTTCAGTGACCCTGGGCCGATCGACGCTCAAGCCCGTGACATCGGCGAGAAACTGCATCGCCCAGTTGTTGACCACCATGCCGCCGTCCACGCGCAGGGTTTCCAGGGCGCCGCCGGAATCGCTTTGCATGGCCTCGACCAGATCCTGAGTCTGATAGCAAACCGACTCCAGCGCCGCTCTCGCCAGCTCCACCGGCCCGGAGTTCCGTGTCAGCCCGAACAGCGCGCCGCGGGCGTTGGGATTCCAGTGGGGCGCACCGAGTCCGGTAAACGCCGGCACCAGGTAGACCCCGCGATTCGAATCCAGCGAAGCGGCCATCGATTCCGTCTCCGACGCGGATTTGATCACCTTGAGCCCGTCCCGCAGCCACTGCACCGCAGCGCCGGCGATGAATATGGATCCCTCCAGCGCGTAGCTCACGCGCCCGCCGACGCGGTAGGCGACCGTCGTCAGCATGCGGTTTTTCGAAGTGACGGCTTCCTCTCCCGTATTGAGCACAACGAAACATCCGGTGCCGTAGGTGCTCTTTATCATGCCCGGTGCAAAACAAGCCTGGCCGATGGCGGCGGCCTGCTGGTCTCCGGCAATACCGGTCACCGGAATGGCCGCGCCGAACAGCTCGCTCTCGCACTCGCCGTAGGCATCGGCAGAGTCCTTCACCTCAGGCATCAGCGCCCGGGGCACGCGAAAGCGTTCCAGCAGCGCATCGTCCCAGCGCTGGTCGTGAATGTTATAAAGCAGCGTGCGCGACGCGTTGGTGGCATCGGTGGCGTGCATCCTGCCGCCCGTCAGGTGCCAGAGCAGGAAGCAATCCGTGGTTCCGAAGGCGAGGCGCCCGCTCTCGGCCGCTTCCCGCGCACCCTTCACGTGGTCCAGGATCCAGGCGATCTTGGTGGCGGAAAAATAGGGGTCGAGCAGCAGACCGGTGGCCCGGGTCACCTCCGCTTCGGCGCCCGCACTTTTCAACTCTTCACAAACATCTGCGGTGCGCCGATCCTGCCAAACTATCGCTTTATGTATCGGTTTTCCGCT
>JBFIYQ010000219.1:0-5027 GCA_041605275.1 Gammaproteobacteria bacterium | reverse complement strand
CAGCGCGCGCTGCCGGTAAACGTCGTCGACCAGCCGAACCTTTGCAGCTTTATCATGCCGTCCATCGTCGATCGTTCGCCGGTGATTGTTGCGGTTTCCACCGGAGGCGCGTCGCCGGTGCTGGCGCGTCTGATGCGGGCGCGTCTGGAGACTCTGGTTCCCGCGGCCTTCGGACAGCTGGCTCTACTCGCGCGTGAGTTCCGGGAGCAGGTGAAAAAACGCTTCAAGCAGTCGGCCGCGCGCAGGCGATTCTGGGAGCATGTGCTTGACGGTCCAATCGCCGAGATGACCTTCGCCGGGCGCGCCGACGCCGCGCGCCAGGCGTTGCGCGATGAGCTGAGCAAAGGTCCCGATTCAGTGCCGTTGACCGGCGAGGTTTATCTGGTCGGTGCGGGACCGGGCGATCCCGATCTCCTGACCTCACGGGCGATCCGTCTGATGCAAAGGGCGGACGTGGTCCTGCATGACCGGCTGGTTTCCGAAGCGGTCTTAAGACTCGCGCGCCAGGATGCGCCCCGTATCCACGTCGGCAAAGAGCGCAGCAAGCATCTGCTTCCCCAGGAAACCATCAATCAGCTGCTGGTGCGGCTTGCCAAAGAGGGCAAGCGTGTGTTGCGGCTGAAGGGCGGGGACCCGTTCATGTTTGGTCGAGGCGGTGAGGAAATCGATACCCTGGCAGAGGAGGGCGTGCCCTTCCAGATCGTTCCCGGAATCACCGCCGCATCCGGGTGTGCCGCCTACGCCGGGATCCCCTTGACACACCGTGATTACGCCCACTCCTGCGTCTTTGTCACCGGCCATCTGAAGGATGGAACCATCAATCTCGACTGGGAAGCCCTGGCAAAACCGCAACAGACCATTGTGGTTTATATGGGCTTGATCGGGTTGCCGGTGATCTGCGAAGAGCTTATCAAGCGCGGCTTGGCCAAAGATCTCCCGGCGGCGATGGTCGAGCACGGCACCACTCCCGACCAGCGGATCTTCACCGGCACCCTGACGACCTTGCCCAAAATCGTGGAGAGCGCCGAAGTTCGTGCCCCGACGCTGACCATCATCGGCGAAGTGGTGAAGCTACACGGGAAGCTGAAATGGTTCGAGCCCCACGCCGCGGTGAGATCGAAAGACAGCGCTTGAAGCACGACCGCAGGCGGTCTCAATCCTCAGATAGAATCAAAAAGCGGATTTCAACAGCCGCTTGCGATGCCGGCGAATACGCCGTCGTAATCCCGACATTCGGACGACTGAATTTTTCAGGCGGCGGTGGTCAACTTCGCCAGATCGGAGATCCCCGCGATGGCCTGGTCGATGTCCTCATCGTCACTGAAGTATCCCGGCGAGAACCTCACCGCGCCCTTTTGTTTGATGGTGCCTTCGTCCATATGCACCAGGGGCGCGCAGTGGACACCCGATCGAACGCAAACGTGGTAGTCGGCGTCCAACATCTCGCCCACCTGGTCGGCAGGCATGCCTTTGATGTTGATGGACAACACGGCAGTTCGCAGATTGTTTCCTTTCGGTCCATAGACGGTCACGGCGTCTATCTGACGTAATTCTGACGCCAGGCGGTTTATGCGACCGAGCTCTTCGCGCTCGATTTGCTCGATTGCTGCGCGGCAGGCCTGCTGATGGGACAGGTCTTTCGCCGCCGAGGCGAGCAGCGGACGGCCCAGCTCCGCAAACCACTTCTGGGCCGCATTGAGTCCGGCGATTCCCGGCAGGTTTACGGTCCCCGCTTCGAGATGATAGGGATAGACGTCCGGCTGAAATGGCGATATCGAATCGACGCCGGTGCCGCCAACCCGGGCGGGAGGAAGATCCAGGTCTTGCCTCACAATCATACCGCCCACGCCCATCGGACCGAATAGTCCTTTGTGGCCCGTGAAGACCAGGACGTCGATACCCATGGCTTCCATGTCGATGGGTCTTACCCCGGCGCTTTGACAGGTGTCGACCACGAACACCGTTCCAGCCGCCCTTGAAACTTTTCCGATGGCTTCGATGTCTTGTACCGATCCGAGCACGTTGGAGGCATGATTGACGACCACGACTTTGGTCTTGGGCGTAATCGCGTTTCGGATTGCTTCGGGGTCGACGTAGCCCTGGGCATCGCGGCCCACGTGGGTCACGCTGACCCCCCGGTCGCGCTGCAGGTGCTTTAGCGGACGCAGTACCGAGTTGTGCTCGAGCCTCGTGGTGACCACGTGGTCTCCTTCCCGGAGCAGTCCAAAAAGCGCGATATTCAGGGAGTCGGTGGCGTTTTGGGTAAAAATTACCCGTTCCCGATCACCGCGGTGGTTAAAGAACTCCGCCAGCAGGCCGCGGGTTTCGGTGATCATCTTCTCGGCCTCCACCGCAAGCTCGTGTCCGGCGCGACCGGGATTCACCCCAAATCCCCGGAAAAAATCGTCCATGGTCGTGTAGACCACGTCGGGCTTGGGCCAGGTGGTGGCCGCGTTGTCGAGGTAGTAGTGGTCTTTGATGGTTTGTCCTCCTGGGACGACAGCGCGCCTCTCGGAGTGAGCTGACGATGATTATTGTACGTCAAACAAGGTGGCACAATCTTCTCAATTGCGCCACTAGTAATGATAAAAATAGAATGAATTTTCGAATTGTCACGAAACGCCGAAACAGTTGTTTTGCGTTAATTTTCAGGCGCGAACGGCGGCGACGCGGTTTGCCGAGCACAATCGTGGCGACGCCGAGGACCGGCCGGAGCGTGGGCCGCCCGCAATCGTGTGCTGGCGTCTCGTCGCTAAACTGGCAAGATCGGAATTGGTTTGTAAATGGCCGGCGGCGCTTCACCGCTCGGTACGATCCTCGTTCGAGTGCGTGGGTCAACCTAGCTACTGGCCAGCGCACGCCGTAATATGGGGTGGGGTACGGGCGGCGTTGGTCAAACGCCACGCTAACGGACACAGCGCAAAAAAATAGTCTGTGAGATAACGCCAAACGGGATCACAGCGCTATGAAGATACTGATTGTCTACGCGAGCCTGCTGCTACTTACCTCGAGCGTTTCCGCTCAGCATGAAGGGAGTGGGTCTATCCACGTGATGTCGGCCTGGTCCCGCGCGCTTCCACCCGTATCCGAGAACGGAGCCGCGTACCTCACGCTCAAGAACTACAGCAAGTTGCCCGACCGGTTGGTGGGCGCATCGAGCCCGGTTGCGGCTCGAGTCGAAATTCATACCCATGAAATGGAAGCGGGGCTGATGAAGATGCGTCGGCTCGAGTCCGTCATCCTCAATCCAGGCGAGTACGTCAAATTTGAGCCTGGCAAAAGACATCTGATGCTCATCGGGCTCAAACAACCGCTGAGGGAGGGCGAACGTATTCCGCTCACCCTCGAGTTCGAAAAAGCGCCAACGGTAGAGGTGGCGGTGACAATCGAGTCAATAGACGCAGATGGACCTGAGACCGCAGGCCACGAACATTCAGAGATGCACCCCCATCACCAGGGGCACGGCCACGACACGGGGCACGATCAGAAAAAGGAGTAATCGGCGCCGTCGCGCGCCGTCACCCGCATTCACAAGCTCAATCACGATTCGCGCTGACTGAAGGCGCATTACCCCGTCCGTGCCGGCCCGCCGCTTGCTTTGGGAGTTTTCCGAACCGTCCCCCGCGCATGAGAGAGCCGGTGTCGATGACGAAGCATGAGCTCGTCCCCCGGTCGATCAAGGCGCCGGGGGCGCGTGGCCGAATGAAATTACGCGCGGAAGTGAGCGAGCGCGCTTCCGGAAGTCAGCACCTCTCGAACATGATCGGCGGCCTCAGGCAGGGAGGGCTTTCGCTTGAGATGCCACAGGGCCAAAGCCGCGCCGTAGACGAGAGCGTCGAAGGTCGCGCCGGCCTGGCCTTCGAGCGCCTGGACACCGGCGCGGGCGGCTTCCGCCGCGATGGCGGACGCGTCGACGGAGGTCGCCACGCCGTCGGTTTTCTTGCGATAGCCTGGAAGATGCTCCGGAAGCGGGACCGCCCGGAGCTCCTGCTGGATGCCGAGCGATTCGGGCTTGATGTCGACCTCCTTTTCCTCGCCCATATCGTGATATCGCCAGATCTTTCCGCTCTGACGCAGTGAAGGGATGATCCCGCCTTCCGTGCCGCGCACAATCAGCGCTGATTGGTAGCCCGCGTGGCGCGCGAGCAGCGCATAGATGCGCGGATAGGGTTTGTGCACGAAACCGGTCATCAGATGGGTGGCTTTGCGGCCCTTGATGGGCCCCGCAAGCACCTCGGTGGTCGTGATCGCGGGTCGTTTCACGATCAGGCGACGAAGCTCGTTTAAATTGTACAGCTTCGGGCAAAAACGGCTCTGGTCGATGTAGCCCCAGCCAATGGCCGGGTCTTCCAGCCTGGAGGCGAGGCGCTGCGGCGTTTCATCCACGGAAATGCCGGCCGCCTGCAGAACTTGATGATGGGTCGCGCCGAACTTGGGCCCCACGCCACGCACGCCGTGGCAAAAGGCCGGCACGCCGCAGGCGGCAAGCACCGCCGGTAAAAATGGCGACGCGGGCAATGTGCGATTGAAGCCATCATAGGGATCCGCCATTTCCAGCACATCATCGACGGCCGCCTTGACCCTGATCGTCGCCTCGCGAATTGCCTCCAGGATTCCTCTGGTCTCGTCATCGGACTCGCGCTTCATGCGAAGCGCAATTAGAAAGATCCCCGCCTGCACCGAGTTGGCTTCGCCGTCGAGGATCAGCCGCATACCATGGCGCGCCTCTTCCAGGGAGATGTCCTTGCTGAGCTCAGGACCGGTGGCGATGCGCTGCAGATAGGAACGCATCGCCAATTCCGTTTCGCTCAAATTTTCCGGGGTCATTTCGCTCATTGATGCTTCTGGGCCACGAGTTTGACCTGCACCGTGCCGTTTTCGACCCTCACCGGATAACAGCGCAGGGGTTCCTCTGCCGGGTCCTCCATGGGCTCGCCGGTGCGCAGGCTGAAACGGCTTCCGTGCAGCGGGCATTTCACCAGCTCTCCTTTGAGCGATCCGCCCGACAAGGATGCATCCTCATGTGT
>JBFIYQ010000218.1:0-5052 GCA_041605275.1 Gammaproteobacteria bacterium | reverse complement strand
TCGGCGAAGACTTTGATATGGGGCTTCTGCTTGATCAGCATCGTCTCGACTTTTTTGATCAACGTGGGGTCAGTGGAGTTGAGCGGTTGGCCCATGTACTTGAGCCCCATCTGAATCACCGTGCCGCCATCGGCCAGCAGCGCGATGCGACCGGAGTACTTATCCGAGTCGTAGAGCCACTTCCAGCTGTCCGGCACGCCTTTCACTTTGGACTTGCGGTAGCCGATGCCGATGGTGCCCCACATGTAGGGCAGGCTGTATTTGCGGCCCGGATCGAACTGCGCGTCGCGAAATACCGGATCGATGTTGCTGATGTTCGGGATCTTGGAGTGATCGAGGGGCACCAGCATGTTGGCGACGACCATGCGCTCGACGTAGTCGTTGGTGGGGACAATGAGATCGTAGCCGGGATTGCCTTCCTTGAGCTTGGCGAACAATTCGTCGTTGTCGGCAAAGAGATCCATCTTGACCTCGATGCCCGACGCCTTCTGGAAATCGTCCAGCGTGGTTTCGCCGATGTAGGTATCCCAGTTGTAGAAATTGAGCTTTTTTTCTTCGGCGGAAAAACCCTGGCGGGGCAGGAAGCTGATTCCCGCGGCAACGGCACCGATGCCGGCGAGAAAGCCCCGGCGGGACACGCCGGGTTTTGTTTTTGGTTTCATCTTCTTCTACCTCCTTGAGTAGGGAAGCGTTTTTAAAGCTGCGCGACATGCGAAACGCAGCTAGTTTCACCATGCCTTAACGACAAATCAAGGGCGCCCCGAAACGGGCCGGCGCCGGCTAAAGGCCAAGATCCCTGGCCGTCAGGTCCAGGCAGTGGCGGGCCTTCTCCATCAGCTCGTCGATTTCTTCGTTTGTGATGACCAGCGGCGGGGACAGGATCATGGAATCCAGCACGGCCCGCATCACCAGGCCGTTGTCGAAGCAGTAATCCCGGCAGCGGTTACCGACGTCGCCGTCGTTTTCAAAACCTTTGCGGCGGGACTTGTCGCCGATGAGCTCGATCCCGCCCAAAAGACCGAGGCCGCGGATCTCGTCCACCAGGGGGTGGTCACCCAACGCTTTGAGCCGTTTCTGGAAATAAGGCGCGGTTTTTTTCTTCACCCGTTCCACCACGCCCTCGTCGCGAAGCAGCCGGATGTTCTCCGCCGCCACCGCCGCCGCGGCCGGATGGCCGGAATAGGTGTAGCCGTGGAAGAACTCCCCGCCCTTCTCGGTCAAGACGTCCACCACGCGGTCGCTGACCATGACCCCGCCGATGGGCAGGTAGCCGGAGGACATGCCCTTGGCCATGGGCATGAGATCGGGCTTCAAGCCGTAGTAGTCGCTGCCGAACCACTCGCCGGTGCGGCCGAATCCGCAGATGACCTCGTCGACCACAAGCAGGATGTCGTAGTGCTCGCAGATGCGGGAGATTTCCGGCCAGTAGGTTTCCGGCGGAACGATCACCCCGCCCGCGCCCTGCACCGGCTCGCCAATAAAGGCGGCGACGTTGTCCGGGCCCACCTGGCTGATTTTTTCTTCCAGCCACCTCGCCGCCTTGCGGCCGAACTCGTCCGGCGACAGGCCGCCGCCCAGCTTGTACCAGTACGGCTGCTCGATGTGCTCGATACCGGGTATGGGCAGGCCCCCCTGGGCGTGCATGGGGGCCATGCCTCCCAGGCTCGCCGCGGCCACGGTGCTGCCGTGGTAGGCGTTCTTGCGGCTGATGATGGTGTGCCGCCAGGGTTTGCCCATGAGATCCCAGTAGCGCCGCACCATGCGCACCACGGTGTCGTTGGCCTCGGATCCGGAGTTGGTGAAGAAGACGTGATTCAGGTGCTTTGGCGTGACCTCGGCGAGGATCGCAGAAAGCTCCACGGCCGGGGGATGGGTGGTCTGAAAAAAGTTGTTGTAAAAGGGCAGCTGCTCCAGCTGGCGGCAGCCGGCTTCGATCAGCTCTTTTCGCCCGTAGCCCAGATTGACGCACCACAATCCCGCCATGCCGTCCAGAATCTTGTTGCCCTCGGAGTCCCACACGTACACCCCCTCGGCCCGGGTGATGATGCGGCTACCCTTTTTCGCCAGGGCCTTGTAGTCGGTGAACGGGTGCAGGTGGTGCGCGGTGTCCAGGCGCTGCCACTCGGCGGTGGGTCGGTTATGGGTCCTTTGAGTCACAACGGTGAATTCCGAAAAGATTTAAAAGCGAGCGGGACTATAGAGCCGCCCTTTCTAAAAGTCGATTCCGCCTCACGGATAGGGCATTGGGTTCTTTTTTCTTGCATTAGCCAAAGCGTTTTCGAACGCGGATTCAAAGAATGTGATGGGCTCAAAGATACCATTCGAACTCGCGGGAGAAGGTCTCGTCCATAAAGGCGTCGAATTCCGCCTGCTTCACCTCGGCATAGATCTTCAGGTAATCGGCGCCCAGGTAATCCGGCAGGATCTCCGCGCTTTGAATCGCGCGGATCGCGTCCCAGGGCGTTAGCGGCAGCGACGCATCCACTTCAGCGCCGGCGTTACCGGAATGCTTTTCGCCGGGATCGAGCTTTTTTTCAAGCCCGTAGTGAACCCCGGCCAGCACCGCCGCCATCACCAGGTAGGGGTTGGCTTCCGCACCCGCCACCCGGTGCTCCAGCCGCCGGCTGTCCCCGTCGTGGGCGGGCAGGCGGAAGGCGACGGAGCGGTTGTTCTCGCCCCAGTCGGTGGTCACCGGCACGAACTGATCCGGCTTGAAGCGGCGGTAAACGTTGATGTTGGGCGCGAAGATAGCCATTGCCTCCGCCATGGTGGCCTGCAAACCGGCCACCGCGTGGCCGAGGTTGGCGTCCCCGTTCTTCTCCGCGGGGTCGAATAGATTTTTTCCGCCGTCGTCTTCGAGGCTCAGGTGAATGTGCAGACCGCTCCCGGATTGATCCGCGAACGGTTTCGACATGAAGGTCGCGTCCAGGCCTTGGGATCGGGCCACCCCCTGCACCACGCGCCTCAAAAGCGCGCCGTGGTCGGCCGCGCGCACCGGATCGTCCCGGTGCTCCAGGTTGAGCTCGAACTGGCCGGCGCCGTATTCGCTGATCATGGTGCTGCTCGGTATCCCTTGCGCTTCGCAGGCGCGCTCAATAGCGGACAGCACGGCGTCGAACTCATCGAGTTTCGACAACGAGAGCACTTTTCCCTGGGATTCCCTCGCTCGGGTTCGCGGCGACGACGCGGCTTTCGGCATCACCGAGCCTTCGCGCGCGGCTTCGATCAAATAAAACTCGAGCTCCACCGCGACCACCGGTTTGACTCCCAGCGCGCTGAAGCACGCCGCGACCTGCTTCAGCACCTGGCGGGGCTCGTACCACAACGGCCCGCGGTCTTTGGCGCCCTGGTACTCGCACAGGACCTGGGCGCGGCCCGGACCCATCCACGGCACCGGCGCCAGCATTCCGCTCACCGGCACGGCGAATGCGTCGGGGTCGCCGTCGGAAAAACCGTGGCCCATGGGATCGGCGGTGTTGCCCAGCACATCCACCAGCTGCATCGCGGCGCAAACGGGCGTACCCGTGGTGTAGAGCTTTTCCATCTGTGAGCACGGCAATCGCTTGCCGATGGCGTTGCCGCACAGATCGATGACAAAGGCATCCAGGTGGGTGGTCTCCGGATGCTGTTTCAAGAACGCGTGGAGCTCCGCCACTTCGGCGGTCTTTCGGTGTTCCATCTTTGACCTCGCGATCCAGCCCACGCGTCTTTCAGCAAACGCGCATTTGGTGGCAGAGTCTTGCGGCAGCGAAAGGGCAGACGTCACCCGTTCGCCTCAAGCTCAAACGTTTAGCAGCAGATGCTCCCGCTCCCACGAGGTGATCACCCGCAGGAAGCTCAAGAACTCGGTTTCCTTGACCGCGTTGTAAGCGGTGACGAATCGATTGCCCATCACCTCGGTCAGCGGCTCGCATTCGCGCAGGTTACCCAGCGCTTCCTCCAGGCTTCGCGGCAGATCGAAGGGCAGCTCATAAGCGCTGGTCTGAAGCGGATCGGTCGGCTCCAGTCCCTGCACCATGCCGAGTTAACCGCAGGCATGAGACGCCGCTACGGCGAGGTAGGGATTCGAATCCGCCCCGGCCACCCGATTCTCGATCCGGGTGTTCTCCGGCTCGGAAAACGGCACGCGGAGCCCGGCGGTTCGATTATCGTGACCCCATTGCACGTTGATTGGCGCCGCCATGAACTTGGTGATGCGCCGGTAGGAATTCACGTTGGGAGCAAAAAAGGGCATCGCCGCCGGCAGATACGTCTGCAATCCGGCAATATGCGAAAGAAACAGCTTGGAGTGCTTGCCGTTTTCGCCGGCAAACACGTTTCTCCCAGATTCTTTGTCGAGCACGCTCTGGTGAATATGCATGGCGTTGCCGGGTTCCCGTTCCATGGGCTTGGCCATGAAGGTGGCATACATGCTGTGGCGCAGCGCGACCTCGCGAACCGTGCGTTTGAATAAGAACGCCTGGTCGGCAAGCTCCACGCTGTCGCCGTGCTGCAGGTTGATCTCCATCTGCGCGGCGCCGGATTCGTGGATCAGCGTATCGAGTTCGATCTCCTGGGCTTCGCAGTAAGAGTAAACGTCCTCGATGAGTGGCTCGAATTCCGCCAGCGCATCCACGCCATAGGACTGGCGTCCGGTTTCCGCCCGGCCGGAACGGCCGATGGGCGGCTCCAGGGGATAGTCGGGATCGGTATTGGGTTTCACCAGGTTGAACTCGAGCTCCGGCGCGATCACCGGCACCCAGCCCTTCTCGGCGTAAAGCTCCAGTACTCTTCTCAAGACGTAGCGCGGCGCCGTGTCCACCGGCTTGCCGTCGGCATAAAAGCAGTCGTGGATCACCTGGGCCGTCGGCTCTCTTGCCCAGGGGACGCGCCGAATGGTGTTGGCGTCACCTTTGAGCACCATATCGATGTCCGCGGGATGCACCGCAGTTTGATCGAAGGGATAGTCGCCGGTAATGGTCTGCAGGATCAGGGCCTCGGGCAGGCGCATGCCTTCCTCGCGGCAGTACTTGTTTGCCGGCATGATTTTGCCGCGGGCGACGCCGGCCATGT
>JBFIYQ010000217.1:0-5086 GCA_041605275.1 Gammaproteobacteria bacterium | reverse complement strand
GGCGCGCGCGACGCAATCGCCGCCGAGCTCGAGTCCATGGGCTATGCGCGCGGCCGCGACTATCTCGCCGTCGGCTGAACCTTCAACGCCCGGAGGGTTTTTTCACCATCGCCGCGGGATACACGCGTCGTCGTCAGGGAGAGACGTTTGACCAGTGTGTTCAAAAAAACCTTGTGAAAGCGTAGCTGACAGTTCAGCGATACACGCTCGATTAAGGCCGCCCGGACTTTCAGCACCGTCACGCTCGAGGTGGCGATGATACTGGCGGTGCGCTGTTGTCCCGCGATGAATCCCATCTCCCCGAAGCAGTCTCCGGGGTACAGCTCGTCCAGCTCCTGCTCACCCTTAATCACTCGAACGGTGCCTCGGACAATGACGTAAAACGAATTGTCGATATCGCCCTCGGTAATGATCTGATCCCCGCGATCGAACTCGAGAAAGCTGCTGGCGTTGATCACTTCCCACACTTCCGCATCGGAAAAATCGTTAAAGAAGCCGAGGTCCTTGACCAGACGATGCTTTTCCTGCCCGGTCGGTCCCTCTTCGAACAGGTTGATGTGATCGAAAACCAGGCTCAGGTCGGCCGCCAGGTCGAGTCCGTTCTTGTATCTGTCCCGCGGGTCCTTCTTCAGGGCCCGATTGATAATCTGTGCAAGTACATCGGGGACGTCTCTGCGCAGTTCTTTGAGCGGCACGTGAATCTTGTTCTGAATCTGGTAGATGATGGCCGGGAGTGAGTCCGCGTGAAAAGGATGCCGGCCGGTCAGAAGCTCGTAAAGCACGGTGCCGATGGAAAAGATATCCGACTGATGGGTGATGTCATCTTCACGTATCTGCTCCGGGGACATGTACAGCGGTGAGCCGATGTAGCCGTGGATCTGGGTTTCCACGGTGTCCGGCAGAGTCATCAGAGCAACGCTGAAATCACCGATTTTCACCTCATGGTCCGTGGTCAGCAGGATGTTTCTAGGCTTGACGTCGCGATGCACCACGCCCTGCCTGTGGGCGTAATCCAGCGCGCGAACGCATTTAAAAATCAAACGGACGACGTCTTCGATGGGAAGCAGGCTGTCAGGTCTGGTGTAGTCGTACATCGAGCGGTTACCGCCAACGTACTCCATGACAATAAAGGAGATTTCGTTTTCCACGCCGGCGTCGTGGACCTGAATGATGTTCGGATGCTTCAGCATCCCGGCCACCTTGGCCTCGTTGAAGAACATCTTGCGGTATCGAGCGCCCTGCCGCTCGTCCTGCAGGGCTTCAGGCAGGGCAACTTTGATCGCAACGTCGCGACCGGCGAAGGGGTCGTGGCCGAAGTAAACCACCCCCATAGCGCCGCGTCCCAGCTCGCGGATCACTTCGTACTTGCCGATGTTTTGCGGGATCAGCTTTGCCATCGGGTGCGTGGGTCCTTTGTTGCCGGCACGCGGGTTCGGAGCGCGGTCCGCCGCGGCGGTGGCGCGCGGGTCTTGGCTGGGAATCGAGTGTGTCGAGGGGCCGTTGGGCGCGCGGTAATAAACGCCGCAAAAAACTATAGGACAGTTCGAATGCGCCAACCACGCGACTGGCCGCAATTGAGAGTTCCGTCACCGAGATCCAGGCCGCGTTCTGGCAATGCCGCCGGGGCCCGCTTGGCTAGAGCGATAATCAGCGCCCGCCGGACCTCTTGGGGGGACCGAATTCGGGACTCCGGCTGTGCAGGAATTAGCTTCGGACCAGCACGCCACCGCGCTCGGCGCTGGCATCCAGCTTGACCAGGGTCACGTCCCAGACCAGGCGGAGCTTCTTCAAAGCGGTGATCAGCATCCAGGAGACGTCCACTTCCCACGGCCTGAGTCCCTGGCGTGCCGACGCGGGCCAGGCGTGGTGATTGTTGTGCCAGCCCTCGCCGAAGGCCAGCAGCGCCACCAGCCAGTTGTTGGTGCCCGGGGCGCCGCGAAAGCTGCGATAACCCCAGCTGTGGCAGGCGGAATTGACCAGCCAGGTGGAGTGATAAAGAAACACCAGCCGGGCGCAGAACCCCCAGAGAAAATACGGCAGTCCCCCGGCGAGCAGCAGCGTGCCGCCGAGTACGAAACCCGGAACGAAGTCGTACTTCTCCAGCCAGACGAGATACGGGTCGCGGCAAAGATCCCTTGTTTGCCGACGGATGCGGCGCTCGTCGTAGTCCTTGGGAAAGACGTAGAAGACCCAGCCCACGTGCGCGAAGAACAGCCCGCGCTCGATATCGTGGGGGTCACCCTCGGAGTCGGAATGGAAGTGATGCTGGCGGTGATCGGCCACCCAGCGCAAGGGGCCGCCCTGCAGCGCCAGCGAGCCCATGGTCGCCAGTATGCGGGTGACGACGGTCCTGGCGCGAAAGGCCCGGTGCGCCAGCAGGCGGTGATAGCCGACGGTGACGCCGAGCCCGGTGAGCACATAGAGCGCCACCGCGGTGAAGAATGCGCCCCAGCTGAACCAGGCGAAGGCGGCCACCGCTCCCGCATGAACCGCGAGCATGAATCCCACATGAGTCTTCGAGATGGTTTGCGCCGGCACAAGAACTGAAGCGTCCGAGTGCGATTCTTCCGCGTTTGGCGTGTCTCCCCGCATTTTTCCCCCGCCTTGTTCTTTTACCCCGTCCGGCAGGGTCGCCGCCGAACCGCCTGGGGGGCATCGTAGACGGAGCGGCCGCCGCGCTCAAGCAAGCGCCGGCCGCCCCGGCGTTCGCCTCCCGGGCGAAGGCCCGGCAGGGTACCTCAGCCCTCGCCCAATACGATGTCGAATTGTGCCCGCAGCGCCGCCGAATCGTCGGCGGCCGGAGTGAAGGCCACAATCAGCCGCGCTTTCGCCTGAGGGTCGCCGACCCGATTGAGAAGAAAGTCGCGCTCGTTCTCCGGCGCGCCGGCAACGTACATCTGGGTGATGAACGGGTCGGCGCCCGGCGCGGTCACCGCGAAGTGGATGTGCGGCGCGCGCCCGGGGTAGGGCACGGGCTTGATGGTGCGGAAGCGGTAGGCGCCTTCAGCCGAGGTGGTGAAGCGTCCATAGCCCTGAAAGTTCTCGTCCAGCGGCACGTTGCGGCGGTCCCAGGGGTGGTGGTAGCGCCCAAAGGCATCGCACTGCCAGATCTCCACCCGCGCTCCGACCACGGCCCGTCCGCCAGGGTCCAGCACCCGGCCGCTCAGATCGGTGATCTCTCCCTTGGCGTAAGCAGATCTGCCTTCGACCCGGACCAGGTCGTTGTCGGAGTCCAGCGGCAGGGTTTGAGGATAAAAAGGACCGCGGGTCTGGGCCGGGGTCGCCAGCAGCGCCGCCAGCGAGCCCTCGAGCCCGGTGAGCCCGGAAACGCCGACGGCAATCGCGGTGAGCGCGCGACGTCTGCCGTTGCTAAGTGGTAAATCTCGGTCCCGGCGCATGTTTCAATCTCCCTGTTACCGTTTCCGCTTTGCCGCCAAGCGAAGGGTGATCGAGGCTGTGTTTCAAAATAGACCGCCCGGGACACCAGAGTTCAATCCCGAGGCGATCCTCGGGCACGGGCTCAAAGGCCTCGGGTGGCGATCACCTCTCTCGCCGGCGAGCGATCCCCGGTGCAGCTGATCATTCTTGGAGCGTTGACGAAACTGAGCGCAAATCCTAATCGCCGGTAGAGCCTGATCACCCGCTCGGTGGCCTGATTCGAGAGAACCACCGGACCCCGGTGACGGCTGAGCCAGTGAGCCAGGCGCTCCTGCTCCGTCCAGCCGAAGCCATTTTTCGCATACTGGGTGAAAGGCACGTCGTAGGGCGGATCGGCGTAGATGAAATCACCCCGATCCAGCGGCAGCTGCTCGAAGTCCAGCGTCTCGAAACGCCAGCCCGTGAGCGGCTCGCGGTATTCACTGAAGTCGCGGACGTAATTGATCCGCTTGTGGTGGCCGAAGGGTACATTGAACTCGCCCTTGCTGTTGAAGCGGCAAAGCCCGTTGTAGCCGGTGCGGTTGAGATAATAAAAAAGCTCTGCCGCCTTTCGGCTTCCCAGACCTCGCCCGGTCACCAGGCGATTGAATTCCGATCGATGCTCGTAATAGAGCGCGCTTTCGTTTCGCATCGGGATGCGGATCTTGAGTCCCGACTGCAGGTGGCGATAAAAATTCACCGGATGCGGGTTGACGTCATTGAGCAGCGCGCGCTCCGGGGAAAGCCCCAGCGCCACCGCGAGGCCGCCGCAAAAAGGCTCGATCAGCCGGCGCTTCCGGTACTGCCGCCAGATACCGGCCAGCTTCGGCACCAGCCAGCGCTTGCCGCCCGCCCATTTGAGCGGAGGCCTCAACGCGGCGCGGTCGGCTCTCCTCCCGCTCGATGAACGCTCTGGCGCGCTAGTCGCCCGGCTCATTGTGGGTCCACTCGAAGCCCTCGCGTTCCAGGGTGGCGTCGAGCCAGCTCGCGGCTTCCTCCACGTCTCCCGGCCGTCCGCGCAGGCCCAATTCCGTCTCGCGGTAGTCGCCGTCCATGTGGGGCAGGCAGGAGAGCTGCACCTTGGGGAATCGGGCAACCAGATCCTGCATGATGTGGATGATCTGGCCTTCGCTGGTCCCGGGCAGCGTCAGCAGCCGCTCCACCGGCCGCTCATTGCGCGCCAGGTGCGGGTAACGATGGTCCAGCACCCAGTCGAGCATCGGCCAGCCCATCTGCGGGAAGCCGGGAACGAAATGATGGTCGCCGACGCTGAAGCCCGCGATTTGATTCACCGGATTCGGGATCAGGGTGCAGCCTTCAGGAAGGTGCGCCATGTGAATGCGTTGGGGATAGGCGTCTTTGCCGAAGCGCGCCTCGATGATCGCCGCCGCTTCGGGATGCTTGATCAATTTCACCCCCGCGGCGTCGGCGGCGCAGGCGCGGGTGTGATCGTCCGGGGTGGCGCCGATGCCGCCGAAGCAAAAGACGATATCGCCGTCCTCCATGGAGCGCCGCAAAGCGGTGGTGATTCGATCCGGGTGGTCGCCGATATATTGGCACCAGCCGAGCTCATGCCCTCGGCGCGCCAGGGCCTCCACCGTATAGGCGAAATGACCGTCGCGCCGTTTTCCAAGCAAAAGCTCGGAGCCGATGACCATCAGGCCGAAGT
>JBFIYQ010000216.1:0-5097 GCA_041605275.1 Gammaproteobacteria bacterium | reverse complement strand
TTTCCCGCCGGCTTCTACTACAAGACCTTCATGTGGCCGAAGTCCTTCTGGATGCGCTACGAGTATTTCATTCGCAAGATGGCGGGCTTAGGCAAGGCGCCGACCAGCCCCGATCCCGACCACTACGACAAAATGCACGTCCACTGCGACGTGTTGGTGGTAGGCGCTGGGCCCGCGGGTCTGGCCGCGGCGGGTGCCGCGGCCCGGGCCGGCGCGCGGGTAATTCTGGTGGACGAGCAGATGGAGGCGGGCGGCTATCTGCTCGGCCGTAATGTCGAAATCAACGATCGCCCGGCCATGGAGTGGGTGAGCAACTCCGTCGAAACGCTCCAATCAGAGCCCGACGTGCGCGTGCTGACGCGCACCACCGCGCTGGCCTATTTCGATCACAACTATCTCACCCTGCTGCAGCGGGTGACCGATCACCTGGGCCCCGAAGCCAACGGCAACCGCCCCCGTCAGCGGGTGTGGAAAGTGCGCGCCAGGCAGGTGGTGCTGGCCACTGGGTCCCACGAGCGGCCGCTGGTTTTTCGCAACAACGATCGCCCCGGAGTGATGATGGCGTCGGCGGCGCAGAGTTACGTCAATCGGTTCGCCGTCAGGCCCGGAAGCGAAGCGGTGGTATTCACCAATAACGACAGCGCCTATGCGGCCGCTTCCGATCTGGTGAAAGCCGGAGTCCAGTGCACTCTTGTTGATGTCCGCCCGGAGCCGCCGGCGGAGCTGCGCGCCGCGGCGCGCAAGCAGAGCATCGACGTGCTGGCGGGACATGGCGTGATCGCGGCGGCGGGGAAAAAGCGCGTCACCGGCGTCGACGTGTCCACGCTCAACGCCTCGGCCAGCGGCTATCACGACGCGCCGCGGCACATGAAATGCGACCTGGTGCTGATGTCCGGCGGCTGGAACCCGGCGGTGCATCTGTTCTCGCAGTCCCGCGGCAAGCTCGAGTTCGATGCGTCCCGCGCCGCTTTCGTGCCCGGGGAATCGGTGCAGGCGGAGCGATCGGCGGGCGCCTGCAACGGCACCTTCGATCTGGCCTTCTGTCTCTCCGAGGGCCGCGAGGCGGGCAAGGCCGCGGCCGCCGCGGCGGGATTCCGATCCAAAAGCACCATCGCCTCGCCCAAAGTGGAGTCGTCGCCGGAAACCCCCATTCGCTCAGTGTGGCGCATGCCGCCCAAGGATCCCGGCGGCGCCTACAACAAGCACTTCCTGGATCTTCAGAACGACGTCACCGCCGCCGACGTGGATCTGGCCTACCGCGAAGGTTATCGCTCGGTGGAGCACCTGAAGCGCTACACCACCATGGGCATGGGCACTGACCAGGGCAAGACCAGCAACGTCAACGCGCTGGCGATTCTGGCAGAGATTTCGAACGCGGATATTCCGACGGTGGGCACGACCACCTTCCGCCCGCCGTATACGCCCGCCACCTTCGGCGCTTTGGCAGGCCGTGACATCGGCGAGCTGGCCGATCCGGTGCGCATGACGCCGATGCACCAGTGGCATGTGGCGAACGGAGCAAAGTTCGAGGACGTGGGCCAGTGGAAACGCCCGTGGTATTACCCCAGGGGCGAGGAGAGCATGGAAGAGGCGCTGGCGCGCGAGTGCCGGGCCACGCGAAACGCCATCGGCATCCTGGACGCCTCCACCCTCGGCAAAATCGATATCCAGGGTCCGGACGCGGCGGAGTTCCTGAATCGCGTTTACACCAACGGCTGGAGCAAGCTCGCCGTGGGCCGCTGCCGCTACGGTCTGATGTGCACCGAGGACGGCATGGTTTTCGACGACGGCGTTACGTCGCGCTTAGGCGAAAATCACTTTCTCATGACCACCACCTCGGGCAACGCCGCGCGGGTGCTGGCGTGGCTGGAGGAGTGGCTGCAGACCGAGTGGCCGGAGCTCGAGGTCTACTGCAACTCGGTCACCGAGCACTGGGCCACGGCGGGCATCGCCGGACCGCTGGCGCGAAAGCTCTTATCCGAGCTCACCCGCGACATCGATCTGGACGCAAAAGTCTTTCCCTTCATGAGCTGGCGCGAGGGCACCGTCGCCGGGATCCCGGCGCGGGTGATGCGGATCTCGTTCACCGGCGAGCTCTCCTTCGAGATCAACGTGCAGGCGAATTTCGGCCTGTCGCTTTGGACCGCGCTGATGAGCGCCGGCGCCAAGTACGGCATCACCCCCTTCGGCACCGAGACCATGCACATCCTGCGGGCTGAGAAAGGCTTCATCATCGCGGGACAGGAGACTGACGGCACAGTGACGCCGGTGGACTTGGGGCTGGAAGGCATGGTGAGCAAGCACAAGGACTTTCTCGGCAAGCGATCCCTGTCGCGACCGGACACCGAGCGCGAGGATCGCAAGCAGCTGGTGGGACTTCTGACCGAAGATCCCCACCAGGTGCTGCCGGAAGGGGGGCAGATTGTGGCCGAGCTGAAGAAAAAGCCGCCGATGACCATGATCGGCCACGTCACCTCGAGCTATTTCAGCGCCAACCTCAATCGATCCATTGCGCTTGCGTTGATTAAAGGCGGGCGCTCGCGTCACGGCGAGACGGTGCACGTGCCACTGGAGAAAAAAGTGCTGAGCGCGCAGATCGTGCCGCCGCAGTTCTACGACGTGGAAGGGGAGCGCATGCATGGCTGAGAGCTATCAGCGACAGTCGCCGCTTGCGCACCTTCGGCTCGAAGCTCGAGCGCTGGTTGAGGTCGAGGAAGCCGGCGTGCACATGGGGGAAGCGGCGTTTCGCGGTCAGATCGCGCTGCGGGGCGACGCAGGCACCGAAACCTTCATCGACGCGGTGAAGGAAATCTTCGGCGTCGACGTGCCGGTCAAGCCGAACACGACCTCAATGCCGGGCAGCGCGCGCTACCTGCTGTGGCTCGGACCGGACGAATGGCTTGCCATCGTGCCCGACGGCACCGAAAGCGAAACCGTGACCGCGTTCATGGAAAGAATGGAAGGCGAGCACTTCGCCGTTACCGACGTGAGCGGCAGCCGCACGGTGATCACGCTCTCCGGCGACCGCGCCCGTGAGGTGCTGATGAAAGGCACCAGCCTGGATCTGCATCCCAACGCCTTCGGCCCGGGACAGTGCGCCCAGGCAAGCATTGCCCGCTGCCACATGCTGCTGCACCAGACCAGCGACGAACCGTCATACGATATCTACGTCCACCGCAGCTTCGCCGACTACCTCTGGCGCTGGCTCGAAGACGCCGCCCGCGAATACGGCGCCGCAGTGGTCTCTGAAAGCTAAGAAACTTCACTTCTGTCTCTACGACTCCTGTAGGAGCGCCCTTGGGCGCGAACAAAGGGATCTGAGACTCATAGCCATACAGCATCCCAGAGTGAATAGTCTCCAAGTCTTTTGACGATTCCGGCGCGCAGAGGGTTCGCCACTATGTACCTTGCAGCATCACGTATGCCTTCCTCAAAGCGAATGGCATGGTCGTGGTACCCGCGTTGCCAAACTGGCCCATTGGTAGCTTGTTTACGATTGATCGCGATTGCACTTTTTGATTTCACCCGGTTGACAATCATTTCGAGCGATGCAGATCTGGGCACTACAAGCCAATGGAGGTGATCCGGCATTATTACCCAGGCGAAGGTTTCAACCAGTTCGCGGTCAGTGACTTTACGTAACTCGCGAACAAGTAGTCGCCCAAGATAAAGATCTCGGAATATTTCTTGGCGCTGATGGGTTACGGTAGTGAGCAGGTAAGGACGATTCAGTTCCGAATATCGTCCCTTTCGAAGATCCTTTCCACGATAAATTTTCATTTCAACCATTCCTTTGGTTGACGCAAAATCGATTATATTCCCGTCAACTAGCTCTGCGGCAATTCGATCCAAACTTGCCGATCCCTTGAGCTCTGGAGACTTCGCCCGCAAGCGGGCTCCTACAGGAGTAGTATGAAGCACAACGGACAGCGGGAGCCAAACATCTCTGAAGACTGATCAGTGGCTGGACCGTGTGGCCGTCTCCATTCCTTCGAAGCCAACCCCCAAATCCGCGTCTATATTTTCTGGGTAGCCCTGAGCGCTTTTCCCAGAGGAAACAAGACGTATGGCTCGGATTCTCCTAGCTTTTTTCCTGTTTGTCGCCTCCCGCGCCCACGCCGCCATTGGCGAGGATGTCTTTGAAGAGGCCCCCGGCTACACGGTGCATATCCGCACGGCGGTGGAAATCCCCTTTGCCGAGGACACGCGAGGCTCGTGGATCGGGGCGGGCTTTGTGGTGGACGCCGTGCGCGGCTGGGTGATGACCAATGCCCATATATCCGCACGGTCACCCTCGCAGGTGCGGATCAGCTTTCGGGGCGGTAATCACAAACCGGCGAGCAAGGTCTATGTCGATCCCTACCTGGATCTCGCCATTCTTCAGCTGCACGAATCCCAGCGACAGGGCCTCAAAGCGGCCAACCTGGACTGCGGTGAGTTCCCGCCCATGGGGCATCCCGTGGGCGCTTTCGGTCATCCCTGGGGCTTAAGCTACACCGGCACTCGCGGAATCGTTTCAGGCGCCACGGCAAAGATGGGGGGAGAGCTGCTGCAGACCGACGCGCCGATCAATAGCGGCAACTCCGGCGGTCCGTTAATCAGCCTCGAGACCGGTAAAGTCGTCGGGATCAACACCTCGAAGTACAACGACAAGAAAGATCAAAACACCAACTTCGCTACTCCGATGAAGTTCGCCTGTCGCGTGCTGGAGCTCCTACGTGCAGACAAAAATCCGTCGCCGCCCAAACTCTCGACCATCTTTACCAAGGATCTGGATGATCGCGGCGAGCTCGTCGTCGGCAAGAGCTATCTCCCCCAAGGAGTGCTTGCCATACGTGGAGGCGATCGCATCACCGGGGTCATTGGAGTGCCAAATAAGATTCAGAACGAAGGCCAACTGGTGCACGCCCTGCGCGGACGCTTGAATCAGTTTGCGCTGAAAGTGATACGGAAAGGCCGGGAGGTCACGCTACGCGGGAGCCTAAAACCTGTGGAATCGGTGCTGGGACGCCAAGGGCTTTATATCTCAGGGGTACTGTTGGCACCAACAGGTTTCCGAGACGAGGAAGAGCTCAATCACAATCAGCCCCTCATGGT
>JBFIYQ010000215.1:0-5108 GCA_041605275.1 Gammaproteobacteria bacterium | reverse complement strand
CTACCGCCAGCGCCACCAGCACCACGGGCATGGAAAGTCTGGTGGTGATGATGAAATTCACCACCATGTCCACGCGGCCGCCAAAGTAACCCGCCGCCACGCCGAGGGCGGTGCCAATGACTCCGGAGATGAGCATGGCGGCAAAGCCGATGAGCAGCGAGATCTGCGAGCCGTAGATGTGCCGCGAAAGGTAGTCCCGTCCGAAGAGGTCGGTGCCCAGAGGGTGCGCCCAGGTGGCCTTGGGGCTGTCGTGCCAGATGGGCGGGATCAGCTTGCGCGCCAGCTCCTGGTCGAGAGGGTCGTGGGGTGCAAGCAACGGCGCCAGCAGGGCCATGGCGACGATCAATAAGAGAAAGGCGCCGCCCAGCACCAATCCCACGTGGCCGAAAACCCGTCGCCGCAGGATGGCCCCGGGTGTCGGCTCGAGGATCTGCGCCACGCCGGGCGTCGCGGCCAGCGTTCCGTTAATGGTGGGGTTGGGCGCGCTCATCTCAGGCCACCCGGATCCTGGGATCGAGGAACGCGTTCAACATGTCGGCTAGAAACGTGAGCACGATATAGAAGCAGGCGAGCACCAGCACAATTGCCTGCATGGTCGGCAGATCGCCGCGCTGAATAGTCTCCCAGGCGAGAAAGCCGAGCCCGTTGATGGCGAAGATGGTCTCGATGACGATGGAACCGCCGAGCATGAAGCCGAACTGCACCGCGGCCAGCGAAACCACGGGAATGACGGCGTTTCGCAGCGCATGCTTGAACAGCACTGTTGCCGGTTTCAAACCCTTCGCCCGTGCGGTGCGAATGTAATCGGAGGAAAGCACTTCCATCATTCCCGCCCGTGTAAGCCGCATGATGGCGGGTGTGACGTAATAGCCGAGCGCAACAGCCGGCATGATGAAGTTCTGCCACGAGGCGGTGCCGGTGATGGGCAGCAGCCGCCAGGTGATCCCCAGCCAGAAAATGAGAATGAGCGCGAACCAGAAACTCGGCAGCGCCTGGCCGACCACCGCCAGCGTCAGCGCCAGGCGATCGATCATGGTGTTGGGACGAATGGCGGCGAGCACGCCCAGCGGAATCGAAAGCACGATGGCGAAGCCCAGCGCGCAGGCGCCGAGCAGCATGGTGACGGGCAGGCGTTCGAAAATTACCCCGGCCACTTCCCGTTTGAGATAGTGGGAGCGGCCGAAGTCTCCCTGCAGCACCCGACCCAGCCAGTCCATGTACTGAACGGCAATGGGCCGGTCGTAGCCGTAGACCCGGCGAATGTTTTCGATATCTTCCGAAGTCGCCGATTCTCCCGCCAGAGCCATGGCCGGATCGCCGGACAAATAGATCAGCGAAAAAGACAGCAGCGATACCGTAATCGCGACCAGAACGGCCACACCGAGGCGCTTGCAGGCGTAAACGAACATATACGCGCCTTGAGCCGGGAAGGAACGCCCGGCCCGGTTCGCGCCGGGCCGGGTTGTCAGTTATCCCGCGGGACTACTTCCACTTGGCGGTGTAAAACCGCGGAATCTCGTCGGGTGTCGTCTTGAAGTCCAGATCCTTCGAATAGACGTAGTACTTGGCATAGGTGAACATCGGCAGCCAGTAGAGGTTTGCCGAAATCTTTTCCAGCGCCTCCTTGTAGTGTCTCTTGCGTACCTCCGGATCCACAGAAGTGTCGGCGGTCTCCAGGTTCTTGATCACCTCGGGATCTTTAGCCGGATCGTCCCGTCCGCCGGAGAAAAAGTGGCTGGTGATGGCGGATACGTCGGGAATGGAGTTCGATCCCCAGGTCATGTGGTTGATGGGCGTGGTCCCTTTCCACACCAGATCTCTCAAGGCCCGGTACTGCATGAATTTGAGATTGGCCTTGATGCCTACCTCGGCAAGGTCGCCGATGACGGCCTCGGTGTATTCACGCTGACGGTAGGCGTAGATATCGAACTCGAAGCCGTTGGGATAACCGGCCTCTTTCAAAAGCGACTTCGACTTGGCCGGGTCGTAGGCCCACTTGGTCACATCCTGGGTGCAGCCGAACTGATCCGGGTGGCAGGCGGAGTGGATGACCACCGACGCCGGGCCCACCAGGTTCTTGGTGATGGATTCGCGGTTGATGGCGTGGGCCACCGCCGCGCGCACGCGAAGGTCGGTGAAGTATTTGGCGCCGGAATCACCGTCCACGTCGAAGGCGAGATAGCTCACCCGCATGGTCTTGGCGTTGTCCACCGTTACCGCGCCCTGCGCTTCAAGACTTTCGGCCTGATCCTTGGGCACGTCCCACATCCAGTCGATCCCACCCGTGAGCAGCTCGGCGATCTGGGTGTTCATCTCCTTGATGGTGCGGAACACCAGCTTGCCGATCTGAGGCTGACCCTTCGGGCCGTTCTTCATGTAGTTCTCGTTGCGCACCATGTTGATGCGGTCGCCGGCGATGACCTCGACGATCTTGTAGGGGCCGGTACCGACCGGCTTGACCGCACCGTAGTCTTTCTTGCCGTCCGCCTTCATCGGCGCGCTGTCGTAATGTCCTTGGGGCATCACGAAGACGACGTTTGAGAGATAAGCCAGCGCAGCAGGAAACGGTTCGTGCAGATGGATCCTCACCTTGTGTGGCCCGAGCTTCTCGGCGCTCTTCATCCACTTCACGTTTTGGAAGGTGAGCACGCCGTTGTCCTTGTTGGACACGTGGTTGACGGTGTAGACGACGTCGTCGGCGTCGAACTTGGAGCCGTCGTGAAACATCACGTCGGTCCGCAGGTCGACGTCGATGGTCACGTTGTCCACCCACTTGAACGAGGTGGCCAGCAGCGGCTTGTACTCACCGGTATCGATATCGCGGAACAGCAGGCCGTCCCATACCGCGTGACCCATGATCACGAGCTCGCGGGTATTGTTGTAATAGGGATCGGCAACCGCCTGCTCGCGATCGGTGGTCCAGACGAGCGTGTCGTTGCTCTTGCCCGCCCAGGCCTGATTGACGCCGGCAATCGCCATAAGGGCGGCCAGGCCAATTGTTTTTAGTAGTTTTGGAGTCATGAAATCTCTCCCGCTTCGTTGTTTTATGGTGGTGGAGACTAAAACCGGTCTCAAAATCGCTCTTCTCAGCCTACCGGCGTTAACAACAGGCTCAAAACGCTCATTTACTCGTGTGTAAACTCCGCTGATTGAGCCTGTTTTTGTCTTTTTTCGCCTGCGCTCGCTGATTTAGAGACAGGTTCTGAGGCGATCGCCCGCTGGCGCGTCGCTCGGAAAAACAGGATCGGGACTGCGGGTGCAGAGGCCGATACAGCCCATCCCTCGGTTCGTGTGTGTTTTACCGATACCCGCTGCGGCGTCGGATTCCGTCCATCCTACGAAGCCCTCCCAACCCGGTCAAGCGAGCCGGCGGCCCTCCGGGGAACGCCTTTCCGAGAGACTGCTGCGCCGCCGCGGCGCCGGACCGACGGCTCAGTCCAGCGTTTCGAACAGCCGGATCATCAGCTGGGTGCGTTCCGCCAGGGACGAGTAATAGATGTGCTCGTCGTAGCTGTGGGCCCCGTGGCCGTCGGCGCCGAGGCCATCCAGCGTCGGAATTCCCAGCGCCCCGGTGAAGTTGCCGTCCGATCCGCCGCCGGTCTTCAAATCTTCGAGCTCGAAGCCGATTTCCGCGGCAAGCCCTTTGGCGTGCTGGAACAGCTTCTCGATGCCCTCGAATTTTTCGTAGGGCGGGCGGTTGATTCCGCCGCGTATCTCTATGGTGCAGTCTGGATCGAAGGTGTTGAAGCTTAAGACTTCGGCCACGATGCGATCGGCGTCCTCCGGTGAAGGCACGCGCATGTCGACGTCCGCCCTGCATTCGGCGGGTATGACGTTAATGAGGGTGCCGCCGTTGACGGTGCCGACGCTGGCGGTGATGCCGCGGGTGTAATCAGTGAAGGATTCGAAGCGTAAAATCTGATTGGCCATCTCCCTGACCGCGCTGCGCCCGTCCATGTGCCGAGCGCCGGCGTGGGCGGGCTTGCCCGTGATGGAAACGAAGAAGTGCAGCACGCCGTTGCGGGCGGTGACGATCTTGCCGCCTTCCCGCGCCGGCTCGGTGACCAGCACGTATTTGTTCTTCTTTGCCTCTTCCTCGATGATCCCGCGGGAAGTTGGACTGCCGATCTCTTCCTCCGGAATATAAAGAAAGGTGATCGGCAGCGGCGTCTCCCGATCCTGGCGCACGATGTGGCGATAAGCGTAGTAGGCGATGTAGGCGCCGGCCTTCATGTCGTAGATGCCCGGGCCGTACACCTTGTCGCCTTCGCGGCGGATCGGCAAAACGTTCTTGAGGGTGCCAGTGGGGTGCACCGTGTCCAGATGGGAGAGCACGAGGATTCCCGGACCGTCTCCGCCCCAGGGTGTGCGGGTCTTCAATACGTCGCCGAAGCCGTCCTGTCCGGGGATGCGCTCAATGCGCGCGCCCAGCAGCGCGTGACCTTCCTCTACTCGATCCACCAGCCGGTTGACCGCCGCCGCGTCGTGGGACGGCGTCTCCAGAGCGACCCAGCCGAGAACGCCTTCCAGGATCTCGTCGGCGTCCAGGGTGGGCAGGTTGGATTTAACAACGGCCATGATTGCACGCCATCCGTAATCGAAGAACGCGGCGAAGTTGCGACCCGCGTCAGCCTGTTCCCACGGGCGGCAGGGCGGCGAGCGAGTCTGGGTCGCGACTATTTATAACGGGAGCGCGCTTTTCGAAATGCTTCTTCGAAGGCGGTCCACATGCTTTCCGCGCCTTCCATCATATCGTGCAGCGCCGCTTCGTTCGCACTTTGAATCTTCTTTAGTGTTTCCCGTCCCTCGGCGAGCTTCTTATTGAGCTCCTCGACCTCGTCGTGATAGCGCGCCTGCATCTGAGCGCCGGCTTGTTTTGCTTGGGCTTCCAGCTTATTAATCTCGGCGTTCCACTCGTCGATTTGAGCTTTGTATTTCTTGACGTAGGCGTCTCTTTTTTCTGACATGACGGTCTCCGTCGAGGATCTCGCCGACTAATGTATCACATCAGCGCTGGAGAGGCCGGTCAACGACCAACGCTTGTTCGTAGAGGGTAAGTTATCGGTGGTCGATCCGGGGGCCCAAGATACGCGTTCTTCCCCCGTCTG
>JBFIYQ010000214.1:0-5193 GCA_041605275.1 Gammaproteobacteria bacterium | reverse complement strand
TCATTCACGCCGGCTATCACTTCGGAGACCGGGAAAGGCGCATGGCGGCGAGCCTCGAGCGGCTGAAGCGCATTGCGGAATACGCCGAGCAAGCCGGCGTGAAGCTGCTGCTGGAAAATCTGAACCGGGAGCCCGATCGCGCCGAGGTGCACTATCTGGCCCACAGCCTGGAGGAGTGCCAGTACTTTTTCGACGGTATCGATTCACCGAACCTGGGGTGGTCATTCACCGTCAATCACGCCACGCTGGAGCCGGAAGGTATCGAGGGTTTCATTAACGCGCTGCCGATGCACCGCTGCGGCGAGGTGCGGCTGGCCGACAACAATGGCGAGTACGAAATTCACATGTTCCCGGGCGACGGGATCATCGACTTCGGGGATCTTTTCTCGCGCATCGAGGCCTGTGGCTACGAAGGTCACTACATGTGCAACTTCGGCAGCCTGGAAGACATGCTGCGCGGGCGGGGAATCCTGGCTGAAGCAGCGACGGGGCGTCGGGGACATTCATAGTTCGTAAATTATTGATGTTCTAAGACCGCGTCGCGGTAAAAGATCAAAAATTTACGAACTATGAATTTTCCCCCTCTCGCGCTCACTTGGCGTAGTCTGGACAGGTGCGCTCCAGCTTTCTGAGCAGCGCGGCCCATTCGGTGGTGCCGTCGTAGTGGTAATTCTCCGATGCCGCCATCTGGTCCTGGATCATGGCGACCCGCTGGGGATCGATGGGCCTCAAGTGATCGCCTGCGCCGGCGGCGGTCGCCGCGGCCTTAACCTGCACCGCACACGCCTGGCGGAGGTAATAGGCGCGGAAGAAGGCCTCCGACGCGCGCCGGCCGAGCACGTAATAGCCGTGGTTGCGGGAGACAATGATTTCCTTTTCGGCAATGGTGCGGCAGAAAAGCTGCGCGTACTCGTCATTTTCTTCGAAGTCGTAATCCAGGTAGTCGATTAAGTGGCCGAGATAAATGGCCGCCTGGCTCACCGGCCGCAAACCTTCTCCGGTGGCCGACACCGCCTGCACGTCCTCGCAGTGAGCGTGAATAAAAAAGTCGCGGTCCGGTCGCGAGCCGAAGATCCATTTGCCCAGATTGACCCCGCCGTCGCTCACCCAGCGCTCTTTGCTGTGGGCGACGAAGTCCCGGGTGCCGCTTCCGTCCCAGACCCCCGCACCCTCGAGGACATTCCCGTCCAGGTCGACCTTGACCAAGTCGGAAGCCCGAACCTCCTCGAAAAGCATGCCGTAGGGATGAATCAGAAAGTGCTCGGGCTCGCCCGCCACCCGGGCGCCGATTTCCTGGTTGGCGATGTCGGACATGCCGTAGTGGTCGACGATGCGGTATAGGGCAGCCAGCTCGACGCGGGTGGCCCACTCTTGCTTCGAGTAGTGGGACGGTGTCCTGGATACCGGTTGAACGGCCATAGCGGAGCTCCTAATGGCAGACCTGGGTGCCAGGGCTCGGGGGAATAGGATCGGGCGGGTAGAAAGAATTCGCAAGTCTCTTGACCGCCACCTGCGATCAGGAAATAGATCAATCGGTCAGGAACCGCGAATTTTCCTTCACCGATAAAATGCGAAGGCAACCGGCGGGAAAAAGGATTGGCCGGCCTGTGCGACCGTTTAAGGGTTAAGCGCCCCGTACATCTCCTTGGCGATGCTCTCGAGCTGGGTCTGGTCAATGCTGCCGGCCAGGGCGTATGCCAGTGAACCATCCAGCCAGTAGACCACGCTGATCTCACCATCGTCGGCATGGCGGAGCGCAGTGCCTCGAGCGCTTTCCACGTGCCCGCGGACGTAAAGCGTAATGCGGGTTCCCTGGTCGTCCTCGTACATGAACTGAGCAGCGGGGCGGCCGGCGTCGGGCAGCAGTCGCCCGCCCACCAGCTGGTAGCCCGCCCGCCGAATGTCCGGAGCAACGACGGGGTTTGCGAGCCGTTTCGACAGCCAGGTATTGAGGTGCTCGCGCTCTTCGGCGCCCACCTCGACCGGATGGCGTACTTCGGGAACGTACACCGCGTGGGCGTAGGCCGCCTCTTTGGGCAGCGGGCGCTGCGCCGTTGCTTCGATTGCCGGCTTCAGCGCGGCGTTGCTTGCGATCAAGGCGCCGATGACACCGCCGATAACCATCCACGCCGCAATCGCCGCCAGCCGGAGCAGCGGTGCCTGGTCTCGGTTGATTACCGTGCGCAACATTTCCGTAGGCACCGGCTCGTCGAGCACCGAATCATAAGCTGCGTGCATGGTTTCTCCGAGACGGCGAAGCGCTTCGGCCCGCTGCGCGAGCTCGGTGTCGGATGCGACGGCCGCCGCGACCTGGTCATGACGCGGGCCGTCGAGCTGGCCGTCCACATAGGCCTGCAACTCTTCCTCGGAGATGGATTTCGACTTGTCGATCATTTGATGCGCCTCAAACCCGCTCCGCTCTCGCCCGACATCAGCTCCCGCAGTCGCTCCCGCCCGCGCGAGAGACGCGACATGACGGTGCCGGATGGAATGTTCAACACGCGCGCCGTCTCTTTGTAGCTGAGTTGTTCCAGACCGACCAGAAGCACGACCTCGCGCTGCTCTTCAGGTAGCTCAGCCAGGGCCCGCTCCAGGTCTCTTATGATCACGCCGGAATCGGAGCGTGCCTTCGCAGCCAGACGCGAATCGTCCTCGTCCGCCGCTACCAGAGCCGGCGTTCGGGCGCGCTTTGCAATTTCGTTGACGTAAAGGTTATGCATGATGGTGAACAGCCACGGTCGGATTTTCTTCTGGCGAATCCACAAGTGGCGACGGCTGATGGCGCGGGCAAGAGTTTCCTGAACCAGATCGTCTGCGGGAACGCGATCCCCCGTCAGCGCCCGGGCGTAACGGCGCAGACGGGGGATCTGTTCGACGACAAGCCGCTCGAAGGATTTCATTCGACCTCGCCCAACCGCGGCCGCCGTCTGATTTAGCTATTGAACGCCCAGTATCCGCATGGCCTCTCGGAGCGCCTCCACGGACTCCCCGTGTTTGCCCGAGTTGTGGAGCTGCTCTCCGGAGGCGCGCAGCTCCTTCACTTTGGCCATCTGGGACGAATCAAGGGACGGATTTTTCGCCAGCGCCGCATCGATCTTCTTCATGTCGGCCGGGCACTCGAAGGCAACGGCGGCGCCGCTCGAAAGCGCCAGCGCCAGCGCCGCGGCGCTCAATGTCAGTGATTTCATGAGTACTCTCTCCTGTGTTTTTGTGTCTGCCGGGCACCGCCGGTTGAGCGCCCGGCTACCAGGTTATACAGGGCGGCGGGTCAATTATTCCCGACTTTAGGGGAGGAGACGCAAGCGTCGGCTACCCGCAGCCGGGGGGATCGGGAGTGACGGTGGTTTGCCGAGAGAACTGGATTCGGCCGGCCGACGGCAAAATTGGTCGATTCCGTGAGTTACGGGTGCTCTTCGAGTTCGGTCTCAGAATCCGTTTCTGATTCGGCAAGGTCGCTGACTTTGCCCCAGGTGCTGCCGAGGTGGGAACGAAGAATACTCGAGAGCTTCTGGCTGTTTCTCGCTTCGAGGGCCTCGAGGATCTCGCCGTGCTCGTCTAGAGCGGTGTGCCAGCTTTCGTTACGCAAGTTGGACCGATAACGTACTCTGTAAAGCCGCGCGTTGATCCGTCTGTGCGCATCCGCGATCGCGGGATTGCCGCAGGCCGCTACGATGGCGGCATGGATGGCTTGATTTACCTTGAAATACTCAAGGCGGTCTTTTCGCGCATACGCTGCGAGCATCTCGTAGTGCAGGGCGCGGATTTCGCTGACTTCTTCATCGCTCGCCCTCGTGGCGGCGAGCTCGCCGGCCAGCGCCTCTATCCCGCCCAGTAACTCCAGCAGATCGCGGATCTCCTTGAGATCTGGATCTGCCACCACTGCGCCTCGGTGGGGAGAAAGCTCAATCAAGCCCTCGGTGGCCAGCATCTTCAGGGCTTCCCGCAGCGGCGTTCGTGAAACCGCGAGGCGCTCGGCCAGATCGCGCTCGCGGATCCTTTCCCCGGCCTTGAGTTTGTCCTGAACGATCAGGTCGCGCAGCTTGGTCGCTACCTGCTGGGTGAGCGGGGGCGGTGCCGCGCGCTGCCCGGGGTCGTCCTTTGGCTCCGGCGTATCGGGAGTCGCACGATTTTGGGCGGTGGTCGTCATTCGGGCCGCGAATGTCTGACTGAAATGTGCCGAGGCCCGTAATGGTATACCAAATTTATGGCCAGGGGTAACTTACGGGCAAGCAACCATCGCAAACTAAATAATTGAATTTAATGACTGAATTGCCTGTCCCGGCTCAAGCACCTGCGTGAAGCCACTCGAAATCCGTTGCAAGAACGAACTCGGTATGCCAGAGTTGCCGCCCGCGGGGTGTTCCACCTCATTTTTAATGTGCAACCAACCGTCACTTGCCGCTCCGCGGCCCGTCATCACTGGGAGAAACTCAAAATGATTGCAGTAAAACGTTCCCTCGCGCTCATAGCAGCCGCCGGCCTGGCCCTGGTCGGGGTCACGGCGCAAGCGCAGCAGGAAATCATCTTCGGTATCTCGGCCAAGCCGGGGTCCCTGCAGCAGCGCACCGCCGCTGAATTCACCAAGCGGGCCAACGAGCGCCTGGCCGGCAAGGCGGAGGTCAAACTGTTCGACTCCGCTCAGCTCGGCAAGGACAAGGAGCTGATGCAAAAGCTCAAGCTCGGCACCGTTCACATCGCTTTGCCCAGCTCCATCATGTCCTCGGTGGCCGATGAGTTTGGGCTGTTCGATATGCCCTTCCTGGTCAAGGATCGTGAGCACTTAGGCCGAATCGAGGACAAAATATTCTGGTCCGATATCGCGCCCGCGGCTGAAGCCAAGGGTTACAAGGTGCTTGCGGTGTGGGAGAACGGCATCCGCCACATCACTAATAACAAGCAGCCCATCAATACCCCGGCCGACCTTTCCGGCATCAAGCTCAGAACCCCGAAGTCCAAGTGGCGGGTAAACATGTTCAAGGCCTGGGGCGCCAACCCGACGCCGATGGCTTTCTCAGAAGTGTTTGTCGCTCTGCAGACCGGAGTCATCGACGGTCAGGAAAATCCGTACACCAATATTTACTCGGCCAAATTCTCCGAAGTGCAGAAATACCTGTCGGTGACGGGTCACGTCTATAGCCCGGCCTATCCCACCGCCGGCAAGGCCGCCTTTGCGAAGCTGCCGGCCGACGTTCG
>JBFIYQ010000213.1:0-5211 GCA_041605275.1 Gammaproteobacteria bacterium | reverse complement strand
CGACTCGCGGCCAAGGGGGGCGGCTCGGAGAACAAATCGAAATTCGCGATCCTCAACCCCAGCGACAGCATCGTCGACTGGGTGCTGGAAACGGTTCCCAAGATGGGGGCGGGGTGGTGTCCCCCGGGAATACTCGGCATCGGCATCGGCGGCAGCTCGGAAAAAGCGATGGTGTTGGCCAAGGAATCACTGCTGGATCCCATCGACATCCATGAGCTTCGCGCCCGCGGGCCGAAAACCTGGGCCGAGGAGCTTCGGCTGGAGCTGGTGGACAAGGTCAATGCGCTCGGCATCGGCGCTCAAGGGCTGGGTGGGCTCACCACGGTGCTGGACGTCAAGGTCAAGGAGTATCCCACCCACGCCGCATCGCTTCCGGTGGCGATGATTCCCAACTGCGCCGCCACTCGTCACGCCCACTTTGTGCTCGACGGCAGCGGCCCGGCGTCACTGGATCCACCCAGGCTTGAGGACTGGCCGAATGTGACCTGGGCGCCGAGCGACGATGCGCGCCGGGTGAATCTGGACACGCTGACCCGCGAAGAGGTGGCGACCTGGAAAGCCGGTGACCGGCTGCTGCTGAGCGGAAAGCTGCTCACCGGGCGCGACGCCGCCCACAAGCGCATCGCGTCGTTATTCGAAGCCGGAGAGCCGCTCCCCAAAGGCGTGGATTTCACAGACCGCATGATTTATTACGTGGGGCCGGTGGATCCGGTTCGCGACGAGGTGGTCGGGCCGGCGGGACCCACCACCTCAACGCGCATGGACAAATTCAGCGACCTGATGCTCGGCAAGACCGGGCTCATCGGCATGATCGGCAAGGCCGAACGCGGCGATGCCACCATCGACTCCATTCGCCGGCATAAAGCGGTCTATCTCATAGCCGTCGGAGGGGCCGCCTATCTCGTATCCAAGGCGATTCGCAACACCCGGCTAATTGCCTTCGAGGATCTGGGGATGGAGGCCGTCCGCGAGTTCGACGTGGTGGACATGCCGGTGACGGTGGCGGTGGACGCCAGCGGCGACTCGGTGCACAAGAGCGGCCCCAAAGCCTGGCGCGGCCGAATCGCAGATATCCCGGTAGAGGTCGCCTGATCCAGGCGCGACGCCGTGGACGCGCCAGTGCGTGTCGTCGCGATCACGGAAGCCGATGAGGCGCTGATAGAAGCGGCGCGGGCGCTGTTTCTGGAGTACGCCGCGTCTCTGGACGTCGACCTGGCGTTCCAGGACTTCGAGACAGAAATGGCCCGGTTTCCCAGCGGCTACCTGTCGCCGGACGGCACAATCTTGATCGCACACAACGAGGGTGCGCATCTTGGCTGCGTCGCCGTCCGCCGTCTGGATCAAAACGTCTGCGAGATGAAGCGGCTCTATGTCCGGCCAGCCGCCCGCGGAGGCGGAGTCGGGCGGCGGCTGGCCGAGGCCGCCACCGATGCCGCGCGTCAGCTGCGCTATCGACGCATGCGGCTGGATACCCTGCCGACCATGGGCGAAGCGAGGGAACTCTACGCGAAAATGGGGTTCCGAGAGATTGCGCCTTATTATCACAACCCCATTGAGGGCACGCGTTACATGGAGTTGGAACTCTAGACGCAGATTTAGCTGGTCACGAGTATCGCAACTCCGAACGAAATTCATCGTGGGAGCGGTCCGGGCCGCGATTCTTTAAATCAGGCGCCCGCAGAACCATGCATTAAGAATGAGGAATTCACTACGCAGATCAGGACAAGCCGAGATGAACGACAAAGTCGAAAAGACGGAAAAGGATTGGATGAACGAGCTCACGCCTGAGCAGTACCGGGTAACCCGTCTCAAGGGTACCGAGCGCGCATTCAGCGGCAAATACTGGAACACCAAAACTCCCGGCACCTATCGCTGCGTCTGCTGCGGAGAGCCGCTTTTTGATTCTGAGACCAAATTCGATTCGGGTACGGGATGGCCGAGCTTCTATGCCCCGATGGACAAGGCGGGCATCACCGAAGAGGAAGACCGCACCCTTTGGATGCGACGAACCGAAGTGTTATGCAGCAAATGCGACGCGCATCTGGGCCACGTTTTCCCCGACGGGCCGGAGCCGACGGGCCTGCGTTACTGCATCAACTCGGCGTCGCTTAAATTGGATCCGAAAGAAAAGTGATTCGTGATTAGTAACGGGTGCCGCGAGACTGGATAGGACTGAACGGATGTGGGAGCGAGCGCAAGCTCGCGAACTCCTTATTTCAGGCGGCAGAAATTACCAATCACCAATTACTCAATCCCACCTGTCGTCGCGAACCTGAACCACGCCGTCGTTTACCCGCACCGGCAGCTTGGCTACCGGCTCGTAGGCCGGCGGCGTCAACGCTTCCCCGGTGCGAATGTCGAAGTGCGCGCCATGAAGCGGACAGACAATCTCATTACCTATCAGCTCGCCGTCGGTGAGCTCGGCGTATTCGTGGCTGCAGACGTTTTCAATGGCGTGATATTCGCCATCCAGGTTAAACACCGCTACCATCACGTCGTCGACATCCACGCACTTGAAAGTACCCGGGGGAATTTCTTTTTCCTCGGCGACGTCTACCCAGTCGGACATTGAGAAGGTTTACCGATGAGTTCCTGCTTCGGCATCAAACGGAGCCCGCTGTAAGAGCGTGCCTGCGCGCGAATCCTTGAATTAGGCTTTAATGAAACCAGTGATTTGTAATTTGCGATTCGTGAATCTGGAGATGCGTAAAGCGTGCTTGGAACGAAGTTTCCGATAGTTGACATACGATCTAGGACATGCGTTACAAAAGTCCCAGCTCCAGCTTCGCTGCTTCGCTCAGATTGTCCGGACACCAGGGCGGATCCCATACCAGCTCCACGCTGGCGGCAGTGACACCGTCCACTGAGCGCACCGCGTCTTCCACCTCGCCGGGAAAAGTCTGAGCCACCGGGCAGCCGGGGGTGGTGAGCGTCATCTCCACCGCTACCACTCCTTTGTCGTCGATGTCGATTTTGTAGATAAGCCCCAAGTCGTAGATATTGACCGGGATCTCCGGGTCATAGATCTGCTTCAGCGACTCTATCACCCGCTTCTCCAGCGCTTCTTTGTCAACGGTCTCGTCGGTTTGAACCTTGTTGACCCAGTCTTTGAGATTTGTCATGTGAGCAGTATGTCGTGTGTGGTAAGTAGTATATAGGGCCCTCCGGAAATCGCCGGGCCTTCTTCCCTACCTGCCACATACTCATATCCAATATTCCACATACGATATACGAACAGTCATTCCGTTGTCACCGGCTCGTCGGCGCGCTTGAGCGCCGCCTGCAGCGTGTGCCAGGGAAGCGTGGCGCACTTGACCCGCATCGGATATTCCTTCACCCCTAAAAGCACCGCCAGCTTGCCCAGGGATTCGGTAACCTCGTCCGAGTTCGCCCCCTCGGTCATCAGCGCGTCGTGAATCCGATCGAAAAGCGCCTTGGCGTCGGCTTCGGATTTTCCCTTCAGCGCTTCGGTCATCAACGAAGCCGAAGCGGTGGAAATGGCGCAGCCGTCTCCCTCGAAGCCCACGTCCTGAATCACGCCTTTCTCCATCCTCAGGTGAACGGCGACGTGATCGCCACAGAGGGGGTTATGCCCCTCGGCCGTATGACTCGTGCCCTCGGGGCGCTTAGGGTAATTCCGCGGATTGCGGTTGTGATCGAGGATCACCTCTTCGTAAAGCGCTCGAAGGTCCATCAGCGGTGGAACATCTCCTTCACTTTCCAGATGGCGTTGACCAGGGTGTCCGCTTCCTCCTTGGTGTTGTAGAGGGCAAAGGAGGCGCGCGAGGTCGCCGCCACGCCGAAACGCTTCATCAAAGGCATGGTGCAGTGATGGCCGGCGCGGATGGCTACACCCTGGCTGTCGAGCACGGTGCCGATATCGTGGGAGTGAACGCCTTCCATGAGAAAAGAGATGATTCCCGACTTTTCCGTCGCCGTGCCGATGATTCGGATCCCGGGAATCTCGGCCACCTTTTCCGTAGCGTAGGCCACCACGTCGTCCTCGTGGGCGGCAATGGCGTCGATACCCAGGTTGGACACGTAGTCCAGCGCCGTCGCAAGCCCGATGGCGCCGACGATGTTGGGGGTGCCCGCCTCGAACTTGTGCGGCAGGTCGTTGTAGGTCGTGTGCTCGAAGCTCACGGTGCGAATCATGTCTCCGCCGCCCTGGTAAGGCTGCATGGAGTCGAGCAGCTCCATGCGTCCGTAAAGCACGCCGATGCCGGTGGGCCCGAACACCTTGTGACCGGAGAAAGCGTAGAAGTCGCAGCCGAGGTCCTGAACGTCCACGGGAATGTGGGGCACCGCCTGAGCGCCGTCCAGCAGGGTTACCGCCCCATGCTCCCTCGCGGCCTTCACAATCTCTTTCACCGGGTTGATGGTGCCGAGGGAATTCGACAGATGCACGATGGCGACGACCCGGGTCTTCGCTCCCAGCAGTCCGAGGTAGGCCTCGAAGTCGAGCTCGCCCTCGTCGGTGACCGGCACGACTTTGAGCTTGGCGCCGGTCTGCTGGCAGAGCATCTGCCAGGGCACGATGTTCGAATGGTGCTCCATGGTCGAAAGGACGATTTCGTCACCGGCTTTCAGCCGCGGACGTCCGTAGGCCTGGGCCACCAGGTTAATGCCTTCGGTGGTCCCCCTGACGTATATGATTTCCCGCCGGTCGGCGGCGTTGATAAACCTCTGCGCCGTATCCCGCGACGCTTCGTATTCACGGGTCGCGTTCTCGCTTAAGAAATGCACGCCGCGGTGAATGTTGGCGTTGTAGGTCTCATAGTAGTGGCTCACCGCGTCGATCACCGCCCGCGGCTTTTGGCTGGTGGCGCCATTGTCGAGATAGACCAGGGGATGACCATTGACGCTCTGGTGCAGGACGGGAAATTCCTTGCGCACCTCGTTCACGTCGAAGAGGTTTCTACCGTGGACCGGCATCGAGGACTCCGCCTTGCTCATTGCACCAACTCTCTCACCTGGTTCGCATGTGGCAGCCACCTCAGCAGCGACTCCGCCAGCCGGTTGCGGATGGCTTTGACCTCGATGCGGTCGACGACGTCCCGGGCAAATCCATACACCAGAAGCCCGCGCGCCGCCTGCTCGTCAATGCCGCGGGAGCGCAGATAAAAAAGCATGTTCTCGTCCAGCTGACCCACGGTCGCGCCGTGGGAGCACTTGACGTCGTCGGCGTAAATCTCCAGCTGCGGCTTGGTG
>JBFIYQ010000212.1:0-5216 GCA_041605275.1 Gammaproteobacteria bacterium | reverse complement strand
CCGGAGTGGATCTATCCCTACATCGAGGCGCTGCCTTTCATCAACGAGCCCGACCGGGAACGCAACATCGTGATCTCGCTCGGCCAGAGCATTTACACCCCCCAGGATACCGAGCGCACGGATCTCATTACCGACGATCGTCCCTACGCGGGCTGGCTTTATATTGGGCTTGGCTTTCACAGCAAAACGAAGTCCCAGCTGGACACCATGGAGGTCCAGCTCGGCGTCGTCGGCGAGCTATCGCTGGCAAAACAGACGCAGATACTGGTGCACAAGCTGAGAGACATCAGCACCCCGAAGGGATGGCAGCATCAGCTCGAGACCGAGCCCGGCCTGAACCTGATCTACGAGCGTAACTGGCGCCATCAGCTGGCGGGCGGCGACCGGGGTCTCGGAATCGACGTGGTCACTCACGCCGGCGCGGCCGTCGGCAACGTCTACACCTACGCCAACCTCGGCTTCGAAGTTCGCGCGGGCTGGAATCTTCCCCAGGACTTCGGCACATCCACCATAAGACCAGGGGGCGACACCAACGATCCGGTGACAACGAGAGACCCGCGGCGCGCCACTGATCCGAGCTTCGGCTTTCATCTGTTCGCTTTCGCCGACGGACGCGCCGTCGCCAGAGACATCTTTCTTGACGGCAATACCTTTTCTGAAAGCCACAGCGTCGACAAGGAGCATTTCGTCGGCGATTTCGCCATCGGCGCTGCGCTGATCTACCGCCGTCTCAAGCTCTCCTTTGCCAAGGTATTTCGCAGCCGGGAGTTCGTCGGACAGCCGTCGAATCACCGCTTCGGCTCGATAACCCTGTCGTATACGTTTTGAAGCTGGATTAGAAGCCGGTGTACGCGGAAGACACGGATTTCGGTTTTTCGTGGACGGTAAATCGGGACGAGTGAACTCAAGTATTCCACGTACCGATGGGCAGTCTCCCGTCTACCTGAATTTGGCTGACGATGCTTAGGGGATCGACTCGAGACGAGGAGAACTCAGTTACGCGCGGCTTCACTTTCCGGGTTCGGATTGAAGCCGAAGCGGGAAGCGACTGACGCCCGGGGCGCATGGTCGACTTTCAGAATTCGGTCGCGCCATCGCAGCACGAGATCGGATTCGCTCCCGGACTGTGCCGCAAGTACCGCGGCCTCAATCCCCTCGGCGTCGCCGCCGCCGTGGTCCATCTGGAGGTGCGCGCTGAAGGCGACGAGATCACGGTCATCGACGACTCCAATGCCCTTCGGAGCATCTAGCAGCAGATTTCCGTCATCATCCACGTAAACGCCGTCGATGCGCGCTACCCTCTCGCCGGTATGCGTGCAGAGCGCTTCATCGGCGCCCAGACGGTACACCCAGGGGGTGTACTCGAGCTGAACATAAACGCGCTGCGGGCCGTTCTGGAAAAACCATCGGCCCGACTCGTCCGCGGCATAGTTTCGATTGATGAAATCGACGGCCTTGCGATGACCCACTCGTTCCCCTTTAATCCGCCAGTCGCCGCGGCGGTCCAGCGCCAGCCAGCCGTAGACGGCGGGAACGTCCGGCCACTTGGCCATCGCCCGAATGACGTAGGCGTCCATGATTTCTTCAGGTTCCGTCGCGGTGCACAGTAATCAGACTATAGAAAAGGCACCGGGCTTTCGTCACCGCCGCCGGCGACCTTGGTGAGATGAAGAGGGAATCCATGAGCGACGATTTCGAGGCGATTATCAAATTCTGGCTGGGCGACGTCTCCGCGCCGTCCGAGGCGCTCAAGCGTCGCGGCAAGATCTGGTTTTCCGCCGACGCAGAGCTCGACTGGGAGATCGCGTCGCGCTTCGGCGGGCTGATCGAGCCCGGTATCGACGAGGTGGTCGAGCGCTGGCAGGGAACGCCCCGCGGCAGACTCGGGCTGATCATTCTTCTCGACCAATTTCCGCGAAACATTTATCGCGGCACGGAGATGGCGTTTGCTTTCGACGCAAAGTCGCTGGAACTGAGTCAAGGCGGCATCGATGCCGGGATGGACCAGTTACTCAAGCCCCTGGAGCGCATGTTCTTCTATATGCCCTTTCAACACGCGGAAAACCCCGAAATTCAGCAGCGCGCGGTTGCGCTTTTCGAGGCCCTGGCGCTCAGCAGTCCCGACCATCAGCGGGAGTTTTTCCACTATTCGCTCGGCTTCGCCCGCGAGCACCAGGAGCTGATTGCGCGATTCGGCCGCTTTCCCCACCGCAACCGGCTGCTTGGGCGCGAATCCACGGCGGAGGAAATTGCTTATCTCGAGGGCGGGGGGAAAACCTTCGGCCAGTAGTCCATGCTATTTCCGGTCGCCCCTTTCTGTATACTGCGCGACCCCTGACTGACTGAGCCGACGGAAATTGGACGCCCTGCGCAACATCGCCATCATCGCCCACGTGGATCACGGCAAGACCACGCTGGTGGACCGTCTGCTGCAGCAGACCGGTACCCTGGGGACTCGCGGCGAGCGCATCGAGCGCGCCATGGATTCCAATGATCTGGAGCGCGAGCGCGGGATCACCATTCTCTCCAAGAACACCGCCATAGAGTGGCGGGGATACCGCATCAACATCGTGGACACCCCCGGACACGCCGATTTCGGCGGCGAGGTCGAGCGAGTGCTTTCCATGGTGGATTCCGTGCTGCTCCTGGTGGACGCAGTGGACGGACCCATGCCGCAGACCCGCTTCGTGACCCAGAAGGCCTTCGCCCAGAAGCTCAATCCCATCGTGGTCATCAACAAGATCGACCGGGAGGGCGCCAGGCCCGGCTGGGTTCTGGACAAAACCTTCGATCTTTTCGACCGCCTGGGCGCAACCGAGTCCCAGCTCGACTTTCCGGTGGTTTACGCGTCCGCGCTCAAGGGCTACGCCGGGCTGGCGCCGGAAGTGAGCGACGGCGACATGACGCCGCTGCTCGAGACCATCATCGAGCACGTGCCGCCCCCGCCGGTAACCCAGCACGGACCCTTCCAGATGCGCATCAGCGCGCTGGACTACTCGAGCTACGTGGGCGCCATCGGCATCGGTCGGATCCAGCGGGGCACCGTCGCAACCAACAAGGCCGTGACGCTGATCGGCGCGGACGGAGAAACCCGGAGCGGGCGCGTGCTGCAGGTGCTTTCGTCCCGCGGCCTCGAGCGGGTTCAGGTGGACCGGGCCGGGGCCGGCGACATCATCGCGGTAACCGGCATCGAGAACCTGCGCATTTCCGACACCCTGTGCGATCCGGGCGCCGTCGAAGCGCTGCCGGCGCTCACCGTGGACGAGCCCACCGTAAGCATGGGCTTTCAGGTCAATACCTCGCCCTTTGCAGGACGTGACGGAAAGTATCTCACCAGCCGCCAGATCCGCGAGCGGCTAATGCGCGAACTCATCCATAACGTGGCGCTAAAGGTGGAGGAAACCGACGATCCGGATCGGTTTCTGGTCTCGGGCCGTGGGGAGCTGCACCTCTCTATCCTGATCGAGAACATGCGGCGGGAGGGCTACGAGCTTGCCATCTCCAGGCCCGAGGTGATCCTCAAAGAGGTGGACGGCAAGATGCTGGAGCCGTACGAGCAGCTGGCGGTGGACGTGGACGAAAAATATCAGGGCGAAGCCATGGAGCTTCTGGGTCAGCGGCGAGGCGATCTCCAGAACATGGTGCCCGACGGCCGGGGGCGCGTGCGTCTGGAGTACGTGATTCCGGCCCGCGGGCTTATCGGATTCCGCACCGAGTTTCTTACCGCCACCTCCGGCACCGGGCTCATGTATCACACCTTTTCCCATTACGGCCCCAGGCGCGACGGCCAGTTCGGGCGGCGCGTCAACGGCGTGCTCATCGCCAACGCCGGCGGCAAGGCGCTGGCGTATGCGCTGTTCAACCTGCAGGAGCGCGGCAGAATGTTCATCGCACCGGGAGAGGAGGTGTACGAAGGCATGATTGTCGGCGCCCACTCGCGGGACAACGATCTGGTGGTCAACCCGATGAGGGCCAAGCAGCTCACCAACATCCGCGCCGCGGGCTCCGACGAGAACATCTTGCTCACGCCGCCGGTGCGATTCACCCTGGAGCAGGCGCTGGAGTTCATCGACGACGACGAGCTGGTGGAGGTCACTCCGCGTCATATCCGGCTGCGGAAGAAGTTATTGAAGGAGCACGAGCGAAAGCGCGCCACGCGGATGGCGGGCTGAGTCGTAGGTCGAATATCGGTCTTGGGACTCTGAGCCTCGATTGCCGATAAACCATGTAGAAGCGTCTTCCCGCCTTCGCGGATTCACCGCTTCGGCGAGGCGAATGGGCGCGGACTTCGTGTATTGCGACAAGTTTTCTGGCGCAATACGCTTCGCTCTCGCGCCCTGCTGGAAGGTTTGCGGGCATGCTCGCTCTTGCAGCAGGCTTCGATCTGTTCCTATTTCATGTTACCTGTCACTTTTTACATGTCGCTTTCCCGATGATCGGCCTTCTCCAGCGCGTCACCCATGCGGAAGTCGTCGTGAACGAAGAGCGCATTGCGGCCATCGGAACCGGACTGATGGTGCTGGTGGGCGTCGAGCGCGGCGACGGCGAGTCCCAGGCCGCCCGCCTGGCGGATCGATTGCTCGGCTATCGCGTTTTTCCGGATCCGGAGGAAAAGATGAACCTGAGCATTTGCGACATCGACGGCGGGCTTCTTCTGGTGCCTCAGTTCACCCTTCCGGCGGATACGCACAAAGGCATGCGCCCCAGCTTGAGCCGCGCGGCGGCGCCGGAAGAAGGCAAGCGCCTGTTCGACGTTATGGTGAACCACGCGCGCTCGAAGTATCCGCGAGTCGAGTGCGGGCGCTTCGGCGCGCATATGGCGGTGACCCTGACCAACGACGGTCCGGTGACGTTTACGCTGAGGGTGGCGCCGAAGAGCTGAAGGAAAGTAAGTGGTAAGCGGATAGACACCCGCATTTTCGCGTACCGACCCTAAATACAACATACGACAGACTACCTACCGCCGCGCGAACGGCTTGAAGCTGTCCCTCCAGGGCTCAGGTCGATAGACTCGGTTGCGCTCTGCCGTAAATCGGTGGCGCGCTGAGATTCAAGTCATCTATGAGTGCCCTGCTCAACGTTTCGCTGCCGGTCTTCGGCCTGATCTTTTGCGGCTACCTGTCGTCCAAGTTTCGAATTCTCGGCCCGCAGAGCAGCGAGGCGTTGAACAGCTTCGTCTACTACTTCGCGCTGCCCGCACTGCTGTTCATCTTTGT
>JBFIYQ010000211.1:0-5239 GCA_041605275.1 Gammaproteobacteria bacterium | reverse complement strand
TCTGGCGATAGCGGCGTCCAACCCTTCGCTGGCAATCGCGTCGGTTCGCGCCATGATGACGAATCCGGGGTCACGGCGCGCGTCAACGGCAGCCTTGATCCGGTCAGCCATCTCAGCGGAGGACACCAGAGCCTTTCCGGGTCGGTGGCCGCAGCGCTTTGCCTGCACCTGATCTTCAATATGCATTCCGGCGGCGCCGGAAGCGATCAGCTGCGCCACCGTTCGGCCCACCATGAACGCCGGCCCGAATCCCGTATCGGCGTCCACCAGAAGCGGCAGAGAAGAGGCTGCGGTTAGCCGGCGCACGTCCTCCAGCACGTCATTCAGCGTGGTCATGCCCAGGTCCGGCAAACCAAAGGACGCATTGGCCACCCCGGCACCGGAAAGGTAAATCGCTCGAAAACCGGATTGCTCGGCCAGCAGCGCAGCGTATGCGTTTATTGCGCCCACCACCTGCAGCGGACGCTCGGCATCTAAAGCAGCGCGAAATTGCTTTCCCGGCGAGTGATCGTTCGAAATATCTTTCATCGCACACCTCGGACTGGGATCTGGATCAACCTAGCTCAAGGCTTTACCCGCTACGCTTGGTCGGGTAAATCTACGCACAATTTGAAGCTACTGCTGGCGGCTCTATCCGACGACGGAACGGGAGCGACGACACGCGAGTTTGCCGCCGGCAAAGCATCTCGGTCCCGGATATGCGAATATCGCGTCCGCGCGCCTGCGGGTGGCGGAAGGCGCGTGCCTGCAAAGCACCCCGGCGCCCTGAGGTTAGGGTCTGGTTACACATTTTCTAGTGGACGAAGGACAGGAGCTGATGTCGAAAAGGAGCATACAGGATAAATCTCGCAAGAAGGGAAAGAAGAAAGGACCCAGCATGGCGGAACGGGCCGATAAGCACGTTCTGTACGAGAAATCGGTGCAGGCCGTCGACGCGGAGATCGACTTTGTCGACGAGACTTTCACCGATCTGAGAGATCGCAAGGCAAAAATTCTGCGCGAGGACTTCTGCGGAACCGCCAACACCTCCTGCGAGTGGGTGAGGCGACGGCGCACCAATCACGCTATCGGCGTCGACCTCGACCCGGACGTTCTGGCCTGGGGTCGTGAGCATAACCTTTCCAAGCTCGGCGCGGCCGCCAGCCGCCTCACGCTGATCAATGAAGACGTTCTCGAAGTCCAGAACGAGCCCGTGGACGTAGTTCTGGCAATGAATTTCAGCTACTGGATTTTCAAACAGCGCCCGTTGATGCGGTTCTATTTCCGTCGAGTGCGGGAGGCGCTGGTGGATGACGGCATTCTCTTCCTCGACGCTTTCGGCGGCTCCGAGGCCTACATAGAGGTCGAGGAGGAAACCAAATACGACGGTTTCACCTACGTCTGGGACCAGGACGAATTCAGCCCGGTGACTGCTGAGACCCTCTGCCACATTCATTTCAAGTTTCCCGACGGTTCGCGTATGCGCAACGCCTTCTCGTACAGCTGGCGGCTGTGGACGCTGCCGGAGCTGCGCGAAATTCTGGAAGAAGCAGGCTTTACCCGATCCACCGTCTACTGGCAGGGCGAGGACGAAAACGGAGATGAAGACGGGGAGTTCGAACCCACCGAAAAGGGTGAGGCGGACTTGGCGTGGATCGCCTATATCGTGGCGGAAAAATAGCGCGCGGAGCGAGTGCGTTGATGCTGTTGGCGGCGGGGTCCCCGCTTGTTATGTTAGCCGGCGAAATATGCCGTCATCTGGACCCGGCGACGGTTTGCGCATGCGCGATAAACCGTTGATTTATCACATTTAAATTAATTTCTGGGGCCGACTCAGCGGGGCCGCGCCGCGATCTACCTGGGCGCAGGTCAAGGCCTCGAAGTCGGACCAAACCGGTTGCGGGATTCTGGAGAATCCCCTAGCGAGTGGAGCCGGGCGAACCGGGCCCGAAAGAAAAATGACAGCCCCGAATACCGGGGCGCGGGAATCAAGGAGACGACCATGTCCGAAGTGAAAGTCTACGACGTCAAACCCGAGTTCGCGAAGAACGCTCACATCGATGAGAAGAAGTACACGGAGATGTACAAGCGTTCTGTGGACGATCCGGACGGCTTCTGGAGCGAGAAGGCCGAAGAGTTCGTGAGCTGGACCAAAAAATGGGACAAGGTGAGTCACTTCGACTACGACAAGGCGGAAATCAAGTGGTTCGAGGGCGCCAAGCTCAACGTCAGCTACAACTGCCTTGATCGCCATCTGGATACCCGGGGCGATCAGGTTGCCGTTATCTGGGAGGGGGACGACCCGAAGAACGACGAAAAGATCACCTACCGCCAGCTTCACGAGCAGGTCTGCAAATTCGCCAACGTTTTAAAGTCCCGCGGCGTAAAGAAAGGCGACCGCGTCTCGATTTATATGCCAATGGTGCCTGAGGTCGTGGTGGCGATGCTCGCCTGCACCCGCATCGGCGCCGTACATTCGGTGGTGTTCGGGGGCTTCTCGCCCACGTCTTTAAGGGACCGCATCCTCGATTCGGACTGCCGCGTGGTGATCACCGCCGATGAGGGCACCCGCGGCGGCCGCGCCGTACCGCTGAAGACCAACACCGACGAGGCGCTCAAATCCTGCCCCAACGTTCACACCGTCATCGTGGTGAAGCGCACGGGCGGAGAAGTGCCTATTCAAGACAAGCGCGACGTCTGGTACCACGAGCTGATGGAAGAGGCCTCCGCGGACTGTCCGCCCGAGGAGATGGACGCGGAAGACCCTTTGTTCATTCTTTATACCTCCGGTTCGACGGGTAAGCCGAAGGGCGTGCTGCACACCTCCGGCGGCTATCTCCTTTACGTCGCCATGACCCACAAGTACATCTTCGATTATCACGATGGCGAAGTTTTCTGGTGCACGGCGGACGTCGGCTGGGTAACCGGCCACTCGTATATCGTTTACGGTCCGCTGGCCAACGGCGCCACTACCCTGGTGTTTGCCGGCGTGCCCAACTACCCCGACGCCAGCCGGTTCTGGCAAATCTGTGACAAGCACAAGGTGGATATTTTCTACACCGCGCCCACCGCCATTCGCGCCCTTATGGGCCAGGGCGATGATCCTGTGAAGAAAACCAGCCGCAAGAGCGTCAGGCTGCTGGGGACCGTGGGCGAGCCCATCAATCCGGAAGCCTGGGAGTGGTATCACCGCGTGGTGGGCGACGGGCGCTGCCCCATCGTCGATACTTGGTGGCAGACGGAGACCGGCGGCATCCTGATCACACCGCTGCCCGGTGCCACCAAGCTCAAGCCCGGCTCGGCCACACTGCCCTTCTTCGGCGTGGTGCCCGAGATCGTGGATACGGAAGGCAAGGTTCTCGAAGGCGCCTGCGAGGGAAACCTCTGTATCAGCAGACCGTGGCCCGGGCAGATGCGCACCGTGTATGGCGACCACGAGCGCTTTAAGCAGACATACTTCTCCACCTACAAGGGAAAATACTTTACCGGTGACGGCGCCCGTCGCGACGAGGACGGGTACTACTGGATCACCGGGCGGGTGGATGACGTCATCAACGTGTCCGGCCATCGCCTCGGGACCGCCGAGGTGGAGAGCGCCCTGGTGCTTCACGAGAAGGTCGCGGAAGCGGCGGTGGTGGGGTATCCCCACGATATCAAGGGACAGGGTATCTATGCTTACGTCACATTGATGGCGGGTATCGAAGGCAGCGATGAGCTGCGCAAGGACCTGGTGAAGCTGGTGCGCAAGGAGATCGGCCCCACGGCGTCTCCCGACGTCATTCAGTGGGCGCCGGGTTTGCCGAAAACGCGATCGGGTAAGATCATGCGCCGCATCCTGCGCAAGGTCGCGGCGAATGAAATCGGCAACCTAGGCGACACCACCACGCTCGCAGATCCCTCGGTGGTCGACGACCTGATCGAAAACCGCGCTAACAAATAGCGCCCCCAAGCGACGGGGCCATCAAGATTGCGGCACAGGGATGTGCCGAGGCCAACGGCGGCGCTTGCCGGTGATAGACTTGCGCTTTCAGCCGATGCGCATCGCGACCGGCGATTCAAGCGTCCATGCCAGCTAAAGATTCCCGTCCAGGTTCAAATGAAACCCGCCAAAACGCGACGGAGGAGGCAAAACCCGCCCCCGCCGCTTTAGCCATGTCAGAGGCCGCGCGGGCCTGGACGTCGCTGCTGGACGATTGGTGGCGGCAGCAGGCGGCGATGCTGCCGCCGGATCTCGAGCGCGCCATGGGCGCGACCCTGGACCAGTCCAAGGCGCTGGTGGAACTGGCGGTCGCCCAATCCGCCCGGGCCGTCGAGGCGTCTTTCGGGGATCCGAGCCGGTCACTGGCGACGCCGTCCGAGGCTTTGCCGGTGGCGGCGAGCTTCGGCCTGTGGCAGCCCGTTATCGATGCCTGCCGCGACTGTGAAACCAGGCTGGTGGGACGGGCGGGAGACGGCGATTCCCCCCGGTCGAGCGCCGCGCGCGAGTATCAACGCGCGGCCGGCGCCTATATGAACGAATTCGTTCAAATCAACGGCGACCTGGCGCAGCGTCTGCAAAAGAAGCTCGCCTTGAACCCCCCCGCGGATTTCAGACGTCTGCACGCGCTGGTTGTGGAAGAGGCCGAAAACGCCTATCTGGATCGGGTGTCGACTGATGCTTTCGCCGCCCTGCAGGCGGCCTACATCAACGCCATGTTCAGGCTGAGGCGGGAAACCGGCGGCGCCGGCCCCGGGGAAAGCTCGTGACTCCGACCGCATCAGCCCTGGAGCAGGCGATGCGCGAGCTGTCGGCGCTGGGAGCGCGGCTGGAGTCCGGCTCCCGCGCGCTACCCGATCTCGGTCCGGTGGAGGTGGGCACAGCGCCTAAATCTGCGGTGGCGCGAACGGACCGGGCCACGCTCTACCGCTTTCGGCGCGAATCCCCGGCCAGGATCGCCGTACCGGTGCTCATCGTCTACGCCCTGGTCAATAGACCGTATATGACCGATCTGGAGCCCGAGCGCTCCATGGTCCGCCGATTTCTGGACGCCGGTCTGGACGTTTACCTGGTGGACTGGGGCTATCCCAACGATAACGACAGGCACTTGTCGCTGGACGACTACATCAACCGCTACCTGGACGGCTTCGTGGACCGAATCCTTTCGGCGCACGACATCGATGGTCTAAACCTGCTGGGGATCTGTCAGGGAGGCACCTTCGGCCTCTGCTACGCCGCGCTTTCGCCGGGGAAGATACGGAACCTGATCACCATGGTGACTCC
>JBFIYQ010000210.1:0-5240 GCA_041605275.1 Gammaproteobacteria bacterium | reverse complement strand
GGTGAACGGCGACGGCGCGGGGGTCGGCACGCAGCTTTCCGGCCACCCGGACGTGGACATGATCTCCTTCACCGGCTCGGCACGGGCCGGCATCGCCATCTCCAAGAACGCCGCCGACACGCTCAAGCGCGTGCACCTGGAGCTGGGCGGTAAGGGCGCCAACATCATCTTTCCCGACGCCGACGAGAAGGCCGTCAAGCGCGGCACGATTCACTGTTTCAACAACTCGGGACAGTCCTGCAACGCGCCGACGCGCATGCTGGTCCAGCGCGATATCTACGATGACGCGGTTGAAACTGCGGTCTCGGTCGCCGGTGCCACCCGCATCGGTCCGGCGGACCAGGAAGGTAAGCATATCGGGCCGGTGGTGAGCCAGGCGCAGTTCGACAAGATCCAGGGGCTGATCCAGAAGGGCATCGATGAGGGCGCGCGTCTGGTGGCCGGCGGTGTCGGCCGTCCGGAGGGATTCAATCGCGGCTATTACGTCCGGCCGACGGTATTCGCCGACGTCTCCAACGAGATGACCATTGCCCGGGAAGAGATCTTCGGCCCGGTGCTGTCGATCATTCCTTTCGAGACCGAAGACGAGGCCGTCAGCATCGCCAACGACACGCCCTACGGCCTTACCAATTACGTGCAGAGCACCGACGGCGCCAAGCGCAACCGGGTGGCGCGGCGGCTGCGATCGGGCATGGTGGAGATGAACGGCCAGTCCCGCGGCGCCGGCAGCCCGTTTGGCGGTATGAAAGCTTCCGGAAACGGACGCGAGGGCGGCGTCTGGGGGCTGGAGGAGTTCATGGAGGTGAAAGCCGTCAGCGGCTGGGGCGAGTAATACAGCAAACTGCCGCTTTGCCACAGGGGCAAGACGTGGACAAGGTCCTTTACGAGAAAGACGGGCGGATCGGTCGCATTACCCTTAACCGGCCCGAAGTCTTGAACGCAATCGATGACGACCTGCCCGGGGAGTTGTCCGCCGCGGTGGCGAAAGCCGACGCTGACGCCGACGTCCACGTCATGGTGCTTAGCGGAAACGGTCCGGCTTTCTGCGCCGGCTATGACCTGAGCTTTTACGCGGAGCGAAAAGGCAGCAATGAGATCGTCCAGGAAATGCCCTGGGATCCGCTGGTGGACTTTGCTTTCATGTGGCGCAACACCCAGCATTTCATGTCGCTTTGGCGCGCCAGCAAACCGGTAATCTGCAAGGTGCACGGCTTCGCGGTCGCCGGGGGCTCCGACATCGCATTGTGCGCCGATCTCACCTTCATGGCCGAGAGCGCGCAGATTGGATACATGCCTGCGCGCGTCTGGGGCTGCCCGACGACGGCCATGTGGGTCTATCGGCTGGGCGTGGAAAAAGCAAAGCGGATGCTTTTTACCGGCGACAAGATCAGCGGCCGCGAAGCAGAAAAGATGGGGCTGATTTATAAAGCCGTTCCGGACGCGCAGCTGGACGACGAGGTCGACGCCTTGGCCGAACGCATGGCAAGCGTTCCTGTCAATCAGCTTGCGATGCAAAAGCTGGTGATCAATCAGGCCGTCGAGGCTGCCGGCTTGATTAACACCCAGCGCCTGGCGACCGTCTTCGACGGCATGGCCCGGCATTCGCCCGAGGGCATGAACTTCAAGAAACGGGTCGAAGAGGTGGGTTGGAAACAGGCGGTGCGTGAGCGGGATGAGGGCAGTTACGACTGGACGAAAGACCGCCCCATCAGCCCGAAGCAAGGCTAAGGGGTAGATTCAGAATTCCTCGCTCCTTGGTCGGATGCAACCAAGCCAAAGCCGGTGCGAGTGCATCAAAGCTTACGAACTCTAAATGCTGCTATTTCCCTGCCCTCCTAGAGGGGTGAAATTATGTCTAACAGATATACGGGAGGCTGCCAGTGCGGCGATGTTCGTTATGAGGTGGTGGGCACGCCGAACAGACTGGTTGTCTGTCATTGCCGCGATTGCCAGCGCCAGTCCGGAAGCGCGTTCGGAATGACCTTGGTCGTCAGCGAGGCGGACTTTCGACTCACTAAAGGTGAACTGAAAACTTACGCTTCTAAATCTGACGCGGGTCGAGGAAAACTCGGCGCTTTCTGCCCGGGATGCGGCACTCGGATATACCACAAACCGGAATGGCGCAAGGGTTCGATTTCCGTGAAGCCTGGGACGTTGGACGATACCAGCTGGCTTAAACCCGATATGCATATTTGGACTCGCAGTAGACAACCTTGGGTCACGATTCCGGATGATGTGGAAGTGCATGAAGGACAGCCGTACTGATCCCGGGCAGGACTGCAATCAGAGGATGTCGCCTGGTGCGGCTTAAGTACAGAAAGGATCAGCCGGTCGTGGGTTTGGCGGCTTCCTGTTTTACCGTTTCAGGCTTCTCGGCCGGGGGCTGTTCTTCCGCGGGCTTCTCGACCACGGGATTTTTTTCTACGGGCTTCCTGACCACCTGACCGGTTTTCTGGTCGACCATCTCTTCGTCTTTCAGGTCGCGGATGTAACGCCACCTTCCGTCTCTGCGCAGGAAATAGTATCGCCGCTCGATGTTGTCCGGCTCGCCGTAGGGCCGCAGGCTCAAATGGATGTCGGCATAGCCGACCTCGGTGTTAGACGTACCGGTGAACCGCACGCCCCACGGATACTTGCCCGGGAACTGCTCCCGGAACCATTCCTCGGTGTGCCTGGCCGCGAGATAGTTCACCCACTGGCCCTCGATCTTCGGATCCGGGACCTCGATGGGGTGCGCTTCCGCCAGGTAGGTGGCGTCGAGAGAGTCGAGCACGCGCCAGTAACCTTCGCTGGTCTCGATACGAAGGATTGTTGCCATTTCCTCGCCGTTCACGGTGTACACGATCATGATGTAGCCCGCCAGCAGATTGGAGGCATCCCCCACCTGGTGCGAATAGGTGTCGTCCTTGATCGTGATTTGGGCACCCGGATGAATCTCTTTCAGGTACTGGAAGGCGATAAATTTGAAGGTCTGTGCTCCCCCTCGCGTCAGATCGGGTTCTATATCGGGATGTCCGTCCACCCACGCCCTGAATGTCCCGGCGAAGCTGGTCTGCATGTATTTGGGCAGCGTGAGGGAGATGCCTCCTTTGATTTGATTGCCCCGCAGTGGATTCAGCTTGAGATAAAGCTCGTAGCGGTCGTAGACGTGCTCGATCTTCGGCAGCGCGTTGCCGCTTCGCGGCTGCCTCAAGGTCAGCTTCGGCTTGGCGGACTTCATCGGGCCTTTGACGATGCGAAGCTCGAGTCCTTTGGTGAGATCGTAGCTTTTGGGAAGTCCGTCGATTTCAATCTGGAGATCCTTTCCCGCGTCCAGCAACAGCGAAAGCCGGTCGAAGCCGCTGGACTTAAACGTCCGGGCGGAGACGCGTGTCTGACCGGCGACCGCCGTCCAGTCGGTGTCCACCTTTAGCGCTACCCGCGCCGGTTTGAACGGCTTGCCGGCGAGCTGGCCCTCCACCGGAGTCGAGGGAAAGGTGGGCTCGGGCTTGGGCTTGGGTTTAGGCGCTTCGCGGGCCGGCTTGTCGCTGGCCTTTGGCGCCGGCGCCGAGGCCGCGGTCCGGGTGGGTGCCGTTGACGATTCCTGCCCGAAGTACTTGGGATACAACAGGTAGGCGGCCGTCCCGCCAAGGATCAGCACCGCGGCTACCGAAGCGAACGCAGCGATCTTGCGCAGTGGGAGCTTGAACCTGGGCAGTCCGAGCTTAAGTCTGGGCAGGCCCAGCTTGAACTTGCGCCGTTTGGTTTTCTGGAAGTCCGCCGTCTTCACCGTTGGACGGACTTTCGTGGAGGTGCTGGATTTTTCGGCGGTAGCGGGTTTCGCGGGCGGGGCTGTATTCGGAGCCGACGCGGATGCCGGGGCCGGGGCGGGCTTCTCGGCCGCAGCGGGTTTTGCCGTGGCGATGGGTTTCGCCGCCGGCCTGCTCTGGACGCCGGAATCATGGTCTCCCGTCGCCAGCAGGCCGAACAGGCCGCCGATGAAGCCCGGCAGCTGGAAGTAACTGAAGCCCAGCAGCATCAGCGATCCGGCGTTGGCGACGAACACCGCCACGCACCCGACGGTGACAATCGCTCCGCCACGCGACTTGAGCAGGGAAATAACTGCGGCCAGCGCCAGGAACGCCGTGATTATTACCAGCGCGCCTGCGCCCGCCAGCGCGTAGCCGAAGGTAACCCCGTAGGCCTCAAGTTGAGCGACGACGCCGTCCAGCCTGCCCTCGAGGGCCATGACGCCGGCAACCGCGCGATCCACCTCGGCCTGAATCACCGCGGCGTGCTCACCCGCGATGCCGCCCGCTATCGATAGCATGTCGTTCAAACCGTGCACGCCCATCAGGCCAAGCACGAGCAAGCCCGCGCCCGCGAGGAAATCGAGGACGAAGGCGATGACCAGCAGGAATGCAGCCGCGAACCGCATAGGGATGAAGTATAGATAATGGCTGGAGGGACGGCGGGTCGCCGGGGCGAGCCGGCGACGGCGGAATGTGCGCGAAAAGGAAGTTATTTAATCAAGCGCACTAATTTCGGTCGGCGTCGGCGAGGCATAATTCGGGTCCGTGTTCCGAAACGCAGGGCGCTATCCCGGATATGGCCGATGGAGTCTCTTGATATCGAGCTTCTTCTTCCCGAGCATGGACGTCATGTCCCTCTGCGATTTTTCCAGATCGGGATCGGCGAGCATTTCGGGCAGGATGTCAGGAACGATTTGCCACGACACGCCGAATTTGTCCTTGAGCCAGCCGCATTGCTGAGCGCTCTCGTTGCCGTCTTCCGCGAGTTTCTCCCAGTAATAGTCCACTTCCTCCTGGTTTTGGCAAATCATCTGAATGAAACGGCCTCGTTGAATTTGAACGCCGGTCCACCGTTGAGCGCGGTCAATCGGCAGCCGTCCAGCTCGAACGCGACGAGCATTACGGTGCCAGCGGGCCTTCCATGGATTTCATAGCCGACCTCGCCGTAACGAGTGACTCGAGAAATCCTGGAGTTGCTGAATATGGAGGTATAAAACTCCGCCGCCGCCTCGGCCTGGTCATCGAACCATAAACAGGGGCGTGATCCTTTGAATCCGCGGCAGGATGCTTCTCCTGGCGCACTGAGTTCAGATAAGAAATACGAAAAAGGTCGGTATGGCCTCATTAGACGATGTGGCGGGTCGCGTCGACGCATGTTTACCGCTTGGTAAAGCCGAATCTGATTGCCCTCTCAGCGCGCCGCGCCGGTAATCGTCTGCACGTTGCTGC
>JBFIYQ010000209.1:0-5264 GCA_041605275.1 Gammaproteobacteria bacterium | reverse complement strand
GGCATTCACGGCATTCACGGACGCGCCCCGGCCATTGCCACTGGACTGAAGGCGGCCCGACCCGATCTGAGCGTGTGGGTGATTACCGGCGACGGCGACGGGCTGAGCATCGGCGGCAATCATTTGATGCACGCCATTAGGCGTAATCTCGATATCAACATCGTTCTGTTCAATAACCGTATCTACGGGCTGACCAAAGGACAGTACTCGCCCACATCCCTTCCGGGACATATCACCTCCAGCACGCCGATGGGATCCATCGACGGTCCGTTGAATCCGCTCTCAGTCGCCATCGGAACGGAGGCGACTTTCGTCGCCCGTTCGGTGGATACCCACACCAAGCATCTGGGCATGGTGCTGAAGCGCGCCGCCGAGCACAAAGGCGCCTCCTTTGTTGAGGTTTACCAGAACTGCAACGTCTATAACGACCTGGCGTTCGGTTACGCCTGGGACCGCAAGCAGCGCCCGGACCACGTGGTCGAGCTGGAGCACGGAAAGCCGCTGGTTTTCGGCGCCAACAGCGACAGGGGAATCCGTTTGAAGGGACTTGTTCCCGAGGTGGTCGAGCTCGGTAACGGCATCAGCGAATCAGACCTGCTGGTGCACGATGAGCAGATGGAGGAACCGGCGCTGGCGTATCTGTTGAGCCGACTCCGTTATCCCCGGTTTCCCGAGCCCATCGGAGTGCTCAGGGCGGTGGCGCGACCCACCTACGAAAATTTGATGGACAGCCAGATCGAGGAGGCTCGAAAAAGCCGCGGCGCCGGAGATCTGGAAGCGCTGTTCAACGCCGGCGATACCTGGCAGGTGAGCTGAGCCAGGAGCCGGATCCGTCCCCGCCGCCGATGCCGGCGCGGACTTTGAAGGATTCTGTCCGGCAGCGATGGAAAGCTGCCCGCGCCCGCGGCTCGTTAGCAGCCGGCGGGCTGTTAGAATTCCGCGGGTAATTTGGCCAGCAGTCTTCGATCACCACGACGCGCCTCATAATGCGGTCATCCCAGAATCAGTCTCAGGCAGACCCGACGGCGGACGAGCGCCCGGGCCCCGCAGCGACAGCAACACCGTCGTCGCACGCGTCCGGGCCGCTGGCGGTGGTGCTGGACGACGATGCTCGCGTGGTTTCTTTCAATCGATCCTTCTCTGAGTTCATCGGCGGGAATCCCGGGACCCTCGACGGTGTCGACTTCACCGCCCTCGTGATTCCCGAAGAGGAGCGAGATTCAATCCAGAATGACCTTCAGGCGATCCGTGAAGGAGAGGACATCGGTGCCCGGCGCGGCGCCTGGCTCACCGCCGCGGGCGATCGCCGACCGATGCAGTGGTGGCTGACCGGTCTCGAAACCATACCGAGAGGCGCGGGCGGGTTCGCCGTCACCGCAATAAATCTCTCTACCGATTACGAAACCTGGGAACGGCTGGAGGAAAAGCAAGCCAGACTTCAGGCCGTTCTCGATACCGCCGTCGACGGCATCGCTACCATCGACGAAAATGGAATCATCGAATCAGTGAATATCGCGACCGAGCGAATTTTCGGTTATTCCTCAAAAGAACTCATAGGGCTTAACGTCACTACGCTCATGCCGCCGCCCTACCGGGACCAGCACGACATCTATCTTACGAACTATCTCTCCACAGGAAAGAAGAAGATCATCGGTATCGGCCGGGAAGTGGAGGGCCGGCGCAAGGACGGCTCGATTTTTCCGCTGGACCTTGCGGTGAGCGAATTTTACGTCGCGGGCCAGCGCCGCTTCATGGGTCTCATGCGCGACATCTCCGAGCGTAAGCAAGCGGAGCGGGAGGCTCGCCGCCACCTGGAAGAGCTGGCCCATGCCTCCCGCCTGTCCGCCCTGGGTGAAATGGCCACCGGCATCGCCCACGAGGTAAACCAGCCCCTGGCCGCCATCGTCAGTTATGCACAAGCCTGCCTCAACCTGCTCGATTCCGAAAGCGCGGACAAGTCGTTGGTGAAGGATGCGCTGGCCCAGATCGCCGCCCAGGGGCGCCGCGCGGGTGACATCGTTCATCATTTACGGCAGCTGGTGCGAAAGGATCAGACTGAACGCGCGAATATCGATCTCAATGGATGCGTGCACGCGGTCTTGAACCTATTCGCAAATGAACTCATGTCCGGCGGCACGAATGTTTCCCTGGAGCTCGCTGACGGTCTTCCCCGGGTTAGAGCTGACCGGGTACAGATCGAGCAGGTCTTGCTGAATCTTATACGCAACGCGCTGGACGTGTTGTCGAATCAGACGGCGTCATCGAAGCGGATGTCGATCTCAACCCGCCTCGCCGGCGAAAAGGTAGTGGAGCTTTGCGTGACGGATAGCGGGCCCGGGCTGGACGGCAACGATCCGGAGCAGCTATTCGAAACGTTTTACACCACCAAGCCCAGTGGACTCGGGGTCGGCCTGTCCATCAGCCGGTCCATCATCGAGTCCCACGGCGGCCGTCTCTGGGCCAAGGAGAGTCGCGGCGGAGGGTTGAGCGTTCATTTCATCCTGCCCGCACGAGACCGCGATGAGCGATGACGCCACCGTTTACGTCGTCGATGACGAAGAGGCAATTCGGCACAGTCTCGAAATGCTGATTGGTGCGGTGGGCCTGAAGGTGCGGGTGTTTTCGAGCGCCGCCTCCTTCCTCGAAACTTTCGATCCGTCGCTTCGAGGCTGCATCGTTGCGGACTTGAGCATGCCCGGAATGAACGGACTGGAGATGCAGGAGCGCCTTAACGCCCTGGACTGCCGCATGCCGATCATATTCTTGAGCGGTCACGGAGACGTTCCTGCGGCCGTTCGCGCGCTTCAAAAGGGCGCCGTTGATTTTTTGGAAAAGCCGTTCAACCCTAAGATTTTGCTGGAGAGAATCGAGCAGGCGGTCAACGCGGACTCGGAGCTCAGCGCGGCCGCGGAGAAGTCGGCGGAAATCAACGACCGCATTGCGCAGCTCACCGCCCGTGAGCGCGAAATCATGATCCTGGTTGCGGACGGGAAGTCATCCAAGGTGATCGCTCTGGATCTCGGCATCAGCGAAAGGACGGTGGAGCTGCATCGTTCTCGGATGATGAAGAAGATGTCGGCCCGCTCGGTGGCCGACCTGGTGCGAATGATTTCCGACGCCAGTATTTGAACTTTCCACCCCGCTTTCTTCCCTGCGATTCGGTTTCTTGATCGGCGTCAACGTCTCCACCAACCGGTGGGCGTCGAATACCCTATAGTTGTTAACTGAGCGCGCCGGCACAGACCAGGAAACCATGGATATGTCGTCCTCGAAGAGTATCCCCATTGTCTTCATCGTCGATGACGACGAAGCGGTGCGGTCGGCCCTCAGCCTGCTGGTAGAATCCTGCGGTTGGAAATCCCGTTCCTGCGCCAGCGGCGGCGAGTTCTTTACCGCCCTGGCCTCATCATGGCCGGCCTGCATCGTGGTGGATCTTCAGCTGCCGGATATGGATGGTTCCATGCTACAGCGTGAAATTTCCCGCCTGCGAATGAACCTTCCGGTCATCGTGATAACCGCCTACGAAAATCATCCGAAGACACCCTCAGCCGTGCTCGACGGCGCCAAGGCCGTCATCGCCAAGCCTTTTGGCGGCGACGACCTGATTTCCGCCATCGCCCGACTCATCGGCCCACCAAAACGGCCAGCTTTCGCCGCCGATTCCATGCTTCCCGCCAGTACGTAGATCTACGTACTTCAAACCTGATTTCTTCCGTGGACTACGTAAGAGTGCGTAGTTCCACCTTGGTTCACGGTCAAATCTACGTGGATCCGCGAATTATTTTCTCCATGAGCAAAGCATAAAAAGCATCTGAGTGTGGCGGCAAATTCAAACGAGAGCCGCCATCGGCACGGGACCGAGGGGAGGAACCATGAGAAATTCGAGCAACGTCATCACCCTTAAGGATCGCCAGCAAAGCTGCGATTCGTGTCGATTCCGGCGTGACTGCCTGATAATGGTGGACGGCAAGGAGCGGCGGAAGGACAGGCAAGCCTCCGCGGCTTCCGGTTGCGTCGTCCGTCGCGGCGCCCACATTTTCCGCATGGGCGATCCATTCGACGCCGTTTACGTGGTGCGTTCGGGAGCGGTGAAGACCTACTGGCTTGCCGCCGACGGCGACCAGCAGGTGACCGGTTTTTATCTTCCGGGAGAGGTTTTCGGGCTCTGCTCTGTCGCTTCCGAGCGCTATCTCAACAGCGCGATTGCGCTGGACACTTCGGGCATCTGCACGATTCCCTACGCTAACCTCCAGCGCCTGTGCCTGACGTCCGAAGAGACCCTGGCAAGGTTGATGGGGCGTTTGAGCGGTCGAATTCGCGAAAGCGAGGAAGCGTTCATCGTGCTTGGTCACAAATCGGCAGACGAGCGCATGGCCTGGTTCCTGATGGACATCTCGCGAAGACAGGCGAGGCTGGGTCTGCGCGCCGAAGAGATCAACCTGCCCATGACCCGCACCGACATTGGCAGCTATCTCATGCTGGCGGTGGAGACTGTCAGCCGGGTGCTCACCCGCTTGCAGAGCAAGGGATTCATCGAGGTTTGTAGAAACCAGATTCGGATTAAGTCACAGCAAGGGCTGCAGAGCCTGGCCGAGTCGTCCGCCAGCAGCGTCTGCCTAGACGCAGAGCCGATGCGAAAGGCGTCGGTCTACTGGGGAGACTGCCGGGATCTGACGCACGGCCCGCGCCCGACCGCTCATTGATCCTTTGATCTGACTCAATAACGTGGGCCAGGGGGCGTCGTATATAAGACCCCGTGCGGAGAAATCCGAGGCTCAATAGGAGACTACCAAGGTGCCCAAGAGAATAGTTACCGCATTCGACGGCTCTGAAAACGCGCGACGAGCCGTTGCGGCCGCCGGCACTCTTGCCAAGGACTATGGGGCAGAGTTGCACCTGGTTCATGTCGCCGGAAGCGGCCCGCTTCCATCCGGGCTTGCCCATATGGCCGAGATCGAGCACATGACGCCGCAGCGGCGATCAGCCGCTCCTCAGAATGTCGCCAATGTCGTCGGCAATCTCGCGACCGCAGAGAAAACGTCCACCTCCCCCGAGGTTGCCCGCGAGGTTCATCGCGAAGTGGGACAAAGGCTGCTCAAGAGCGCTGAGAAAATTGCGCGCGAAACTGGCGCCGGCGCCGTGAAGCTCATGCTCCTCGAAGGCAATCCCGCCAAGGCGATACTGGAGGCCGCGAAACAGGTCGACGCCGATCTGATCGTTCTCGGAACCCGCGGACTGTCGGATCTGAAAGGCCTGCTGCTGGG
>JBFIYQ010000208.1:0-5266 GCA_041605275.1 Gammaproteobacteria bacterium | reverse complement strand
TGGCCGTCGCTGTACCAGGGGAAAATGCCGCGGCGATAAGCGCAAAGCAGCCGCTCCGGCCTCAAGTCGCCGCCGATGGCGAGTAAGCCGTTGGGTTCCAGCAGCGCCGACTCGATGTCCGGAAATGTTCCGGGCGGAGAATCCTCGGTGATCCAGAGCGGTTGCAGCGACATATCAATTGGCCCGCAGCTCGAGAATCGCACGCTTCGATGTATCTACGGATCAGGCCGGGTCGCGTTGTGTTCAATTTTCCGGCTCTGACTCTCTGCGCGACCTCAGTGAATATCTTAGACCTTCATTCGCGCACCGGGTGCGCGGAATCGCGTTCACTGTTCGCTTCGGCGCGAAACGGAGAGTGCGTCGCCATGGCGCCGATATAGCGCCCCACCTCGATGCGTTCGCGCCGGCTGAAATCGCCTATCGCGCGGCGAAACTCCGGATGAAGGACGCCGTGGGCGGAATAAGTCATCACCGGCAGAAAACCGCGGCTCAGCTTATGCTCGCCCTGGGCGCCCGCCTCGAACGTTTCGAGACGATTTTCGATGCAGTACTCAATGGCGCGGTAGTAGCACATTTCAAAGTGCAGCGAGCGGTGATATTCGCTGCAGCCCCAGTTTCTGCCGTAAAGACCTCTCTTACCGCGAAAAAGATGCGCGCCTGCCACGTAACGGCCGCGACGCTTGGCCAGAATCAGGATCAGCGCGTCGCCCAAGCTGCGGCGGGTCTGGTGAAAGAACTCGCGGCTTAAGCTGGGATATCCCCACTTGCGGTCGTAGGTGGCGCTGTAGAGCCGATGATAGGCATCACAATGTTCGTCGCTAAGCTCGGTGCCTTGCAGAAGCTCGATGTCGACGCCGGCGCCGGCGGCCTCACGGCGCTCGCGGCGGATCTGCTTGCGTTTTTTCGATCGCAGGTCGTCCAGGTACTGCTGAAAATCAGCAAATCCTGGGTTTTGCCAATGAAACTGAAAACCGGCGCGGAGCATCAGCCCCGCTGCCTCGAGCGCGTCCGTGTCGCGGGCGTCGGTGAACAACCAGTGTACCGAGGAGGCCTTCAGTTGCTCCGCCACCTGAAGAGAAGCAGCGGCAACCGCCTGACGCAGGGATGCGTGCTCGGATTCCGCGAGCAGAATTCTCGCGCCGGTAACCGGGGTAAACGGAATCGCCGACACCAGCTTGGGGTAGTAATCCAGCCCGGCGCGGGCGTAGGCCTCGGCCCAGGCCCAGTCGAAAACGAATTCCCCGTAGGAGTGGCTTTTCAGATACATGGGTGCGGCGGCCACCAGCCTTTCGCCGGCGTAAAAAAGCAGATGGCGGGGGTACCAGCCGGCGTCTTCGCCAACGCAGCCCGTGGTTTCCAGGGCGAGTAGAAACTCGTGGCGCAAAAATGGCTGCTCGTCTCCGGCCATTGCGTTCCACGCCCCTGGGGGCACGTCTTCGAGGGTATCGATGACGCGGCAATGCAGCTCCGGCACCGGGCCGCGACGACCCTCGTCGTGAGAGGAGCTTTGGGCGCTATCGCGGCTCAACGGTTTTTGCCGTCGGCATCACGCATCGGGACGGCGCGTCTGACGCCCTTCCAGGGCGTCCAGGAATTTCTCCGCGTCGAGGGCAGCCATGCAGCCGGTTCCGGCAGAGGTCACCGCCTGGCGATAAACGTGATCGGCGACGTCGCCGGCGGCAAATACGCCCTCAATGCTTGTGGCGGTGGCGTTTCCGCCCAGTCCGCTGCGGATCTTGATGTATCCGCCGTTCATCTCCAGCTGGTGCTTGAACAGATCCGTGTTCGGCTGATGTCCAATTGCGATGAACACGCCGTTCACGGCCATCTCCCGGGATTCGCCTGTTTTAACGTGTTTGATTCGCGCGCCGTTGACGCCGGCGTCGTCACCCAGCACCTCGTCGAGCACGTGATCCCACTGGATGCTGACTTTGCCGTTCTCGGCCTTTTCCAGCAGCTGCTCGGCGAGAATTTTCTCCGCCCGAAACATGTCCCTGCGGTGAACCACGGTGACGTGGGAAGCGATGTTGGTCAGATAGAGGGCTTCCTCAACCGCGGTGTTGCCGCCGCCCACCACCATGACCGGCTGATTCTTGAAGAAAAAGCCGTCGCAGGTGGCGCATGCTGAAACGCCCCGTCCGAGGTAGGTCTGCTCCGAGGGCAGCCCGAGATACTTCGCCGACGCGCCGGTGGCAATGATCAGCGCGTCGCAGGTGTACTCGCCGCTGTCTCCGACCAGGCGAAACGGGCGGGTTTTCAGATCGGCACGGTTAACGGTGTCGTGCACGATTTTGGTGTTGAAACGCTCGGCGTGCTCGCGCATACGCTGCATCAGATCGGGGCCCTGCAATCCGTGGACGTCCCCCGGCCAGTTGTCCACATCGGTTGTGGTGGTCATCTGGCCGCCCACTTCCAGCCCGGTAATCAGCACCGGCTCCAGATTGGCCCGGGCAGCGTAAACGGCGGCGGTATATCCGGCCGGTCCCGACCCGAGAATGAGCAGACGACAGTGCTTGGGATCAGCCATGATCGATAGAACTCCTTAACTTTTGCTCATCGTTTTGAAGCCGTACGCATTGAGCCGCAGTGCGCGTCGGCGGATGGACTTTCGTAACCACCTGTTAGAGACTTCGCCGCGTTGACCGTTCAGCGTCAGGACGACGCTTGAGTCCCATTCTAAGAAGCGACCCGGTGCGGCGACGTCGCAGCCGAAGGGTCGAAGCTCCCGTCACCCGCAGCCAGTTTGGCGTCGCCGCGCGCCGATATCGTGCTGCGCATGCCACCGCTGAAACATGCGGTAACGGTGGTTTTTTTTCAACACCGGGCGAATACACCTCCGGTGAAAGGACGAAATCCTCGCCTTGGGGGAAGGCGAGGAGGACCTCGGGCGGAAAAAGACCGCGGCCGGGCGCGAACACAGCCCGATTAGACCCGTTAGATTCGCTGGATTTTAGCAGGATATTCGTTGATAATTAGTGCGTTAACGCTGAAATTGGAGAATTAAGATTAATAGCGTAGCTCAGGCGTCGAGGGGAAAAGCCAGGAGCGCCGGACGGATAAGCGGTTCACTGGCGCGAGGTTCACGGGAAGGGGCGCTGATCGTGTTTTCCGCGGTGGCGCTTTATTTCGCCATCGCGCTTGCGAGCTATCACCCTTCCGATCCCGGTTGGTCCCACAGTGGACACGTGGACCAGGTGATTAACCAGGGCGGGCGCGTGGGCGCCTGGTTCGCCGACGTCTTTCTTTATCTGTTCGGCTACATGGCCTACCTGTTTCCCATCATGGTGGCGTACTCGGGCTGGCTGCTGTTTCACGGCAACGCTGCCGGCACGAAGGGTGCCGACCTCAATCACCTGGCGGTGCGCGCGGCGGGATTCGTTCTGACGCTGGCCACGGGCTGCGGGCTGGCGACTTTGCATTTTCGGCAGGGTGGGGCGCTGCCGCTGGACGCCGGCGGCATTCTCGGCAACCTGGTGGGCAACAACCTGATCGAGGTGTTCAGCCCCCTGGGAGGCACCTTGCTGCTTTTGGCCCTGTTTCTTGCCGGGGTGACCTTGTTCACCAATCTTTCCTGGCTGCTGCTCATGGATACCGTCGGGCGCTACACCTTAAGGCTGTTCGCGTTTCTGTTCGGGCTGTGGAAAAGCGCGCGCGAGTACTATCGCGCGCGGCAGCTTAAAAAGGAAAGGGAGACTAGCAGCCCCGTATCGCGTCGGCTTGAGACCGAGCCCAAGCCGCCGCCGCGGATCGAGTCGCCTACTCCTGCGGTCATGCCCAGCGTGCGCGCAGAGCGGGAAAGACAGGCGCCGCTGTTCGAGCTGAGCGTGGATAGCGCGCCGCTGCCCGAACTCGCGCTGCTGGATTCGCCGCGGCCGATGAGGACAACGGTGTCCGCCGCCGCGCTCGAAGCCATGTCGCGGCAGGTGGAGCTTAAGCTTGCGGACTTCGGCATTGAGGTCAACGTGGTGGCGGTGCACCCCGGTCCGGTGGTCACCCGCTTCGAGCTGGAGCTCGCTCCGGGTTTGAAGGTGAGCAAGGTGAGCAGCCTGGCAAAGGATCTGGCGCGCTCGCTCTCCACCGTGAGCGTTCGCATCGTCGAGGTGATCCCGGGCAAGTCCGTCATCGGGCTGGAGATCCCCAACGAGCAGCGGGAGCTGGTATGTCTGAGCGAGATCTTGAAGTCCGCCGACTACGATTCCGAGCTCTCGCCCCTGACTCTGGCGCTAGGAAAGGATATTGGAGGCAGCCCGGTGGTGGTCGACCTGGCCAGAATGCCGCACCTGCTGGTGGCGGGCACCACCGGCGCCGGCAAGTCCGTGGCCGTCAACGCCATGGTGCTGAGCATGCTCTACAAGGCGACGCCGGCGGACGTGCGCATGATCATGATCGATCCAAAGATGCTGGAGCTGTCGGTGTACGAGGGCATTCCGCATCTGCTCGCTCCGGTGGTGACCGACATGAAGCAGGCCTCCAACGCGCTGCGCTGGTGCGTGGCCGAGATGGAGCGCCGCTACCAGGTGATGTCGACCTTGGGCGTGCGCAACATCGGCGGCTACAACCGCAGGATCAGGGAGGCGAAAGCCTCCGGCCTGCCGCTCAAGGATCCGACGTATCAGCCGGTGGAAGGAGAGAAGGCCGAGGCGCCGGAGCTTGAGAAGATGCCGCTCATCGTGGTCTTCGTCGACGAGCTTGCCGACCTGATGATGGTGACCAGCAAAAAGGTGGAGGAGCTCATCGCCCGGCTGGCGCAGAAGGCCCGGGCCGCCGGTATCCACCTGATCCTCGCCACCCAGCGTCCCTCGGTGGACGTGATCACCGGCCTGATCAAGGCCAATATCCCCTGCCGCATTGCCTTTCAGGTGTCATCCAAGGTGGATTCGCGCACCATCCTCGATCAAATGGGGGCGGAGAGCCTTCTCGGTCACGGCGACATGCTCTATATCGGACCCGGCATGTCCACCCCGTCCCGGGTGCACGGCGCCTTCGTCGCCGATCATGAGGTGCACAAGGTGGTGGCGCGGCTGAAGAAGAAGGGCGAACCCACGTATTTAGATGCTGTGCTCGACGGCAGCGCGCTGATTGAGGATGCGGCCGCCAACGGTATTTCCGCGGACCCGCTGGCGCCGGACGCGGAATCCGACCCGCTCTACGACCAGGCGGTGTATATCGTCACCGAGACCCGCAGAGCCTCCATCTCCGGGGTGCAGCGGCGGCTCAAGATCGGTTACAACCGGGCGGCGAGAATGCTGGAGCAGATGGAGCAGAC
>JBFIYQ010000207.1:0-5311 GCA_041605275.1 Gammaproteobacteria bacterium | reverse complement strand
CCCCTTGTTCCGCCAGCACGCCGGCAAAGGTCGCAACCTTGTCGCGCAGTTCCCGGTAGCTGAAGGTTTTCTTGGTTTCGGTAACGGGGCTGTCGTAAATCAGCGCGGGCTGATTGGCGCGCCCGTTTTCCACGTGAAAGTCGAGCGCGTTGTAACAGGTGTTGAGCTTGCCCCCGGTAAACCAGCGATAGAACGGCTTGTTGCTGTCGTCCAGCACCTTGTCCCAGCGCTTGTCCCAGTGGATGGCCTCGGCCGCTTCTGCCCAGAAGCCATCCGGGTCGTCGATGGAGCGTTTGTAAGCCTGATCAAAACGGCTGCTCATCGCGTCTCTCTCCTCGTTTTCGTTTTTGATTGCGGCCATAATAGCAGCGTTTTGCGGCGCAAAAAAAACCTCCGGAAAGGCGCCGCAGGAAGGCATAATTCAAGCACTTATAGCCCCCTGGCGCGTCACCGGTCGCGCCGGCTGCCCCGCCTCGGGCCGTCTAGCTCGAAATCATTCATCACGTCAACAAATCTTGTCGGAGTCCAATAGTGAACTACGAGAACATCCTCATAGAAAAGTCAGACGGCGTTGCCGTGATCACGCTTAACCGCCCCAAGGCGCTGAACGCCTTGAACGATCCGCTTGTTCACGACCTTGCCCATGCGCTGGGGGCGTTCGAAGCCGATGATACCGTTGGCGCCATCGTGATCACCGGGAACGAGAAAGCCTTCGCCGCGGGAGCGGATATAAAGCAGATGCAGCCGAGGAGTTACATGGACTGGTACCTGAAGGAACAGTTCGCATCCTGGGAAAAAGCCGCCCAATGCCGCAAGCCGGTCATTGCCGCGGTTGCTGGGTTTGCACTCGGCGGGGGCTGCGAGCTCGCGATGATGTGCGACTTCATCATCGCCGCGGAGAACGCCCGCTTCGGCCAGCCGGAAATCAAGCTCGGCGTGCTGCCGGGCCTGGGAGGAACACAGCGCCTGACGCGCCTCGTGGGCAAGTCCAAAGCCATGGATCTTTGCCTGACCGGACGAATGATGGACGCCGCCGAGGCAGAGCGCTGCGGCCTGGTAAGCCGCGTGGTGGCGAATAAGAATCTACTCGAAGAGGCGAAAAAGACCGCTCAAACCATCGCACAAATGTCACTTCCAGCCGCGATGATGGTCAAAGAGAGTGTAAACCGCGCATATGAGACTACATTAACTGAGGGTATCCACTTCGAGCGCCGTTTGTTTTACTCTGCATTTGCTCTCGAAGATCAGAAGGAAGGCATGCAGGCCTTCATGGACAAGCGGGATCCCCGCTGGTCCAATCGTTGAACGGAATCTCCTTCGTAGCGAGTAATTAAAATGAAAGCCCGAAACGGAATAACCAGGAGAAGCCCGTTCTTTTACCGCGAATCATGAACGATCAGTCCCCGAGTTTTTTCGATCGGACGATCAGTCGCTTCCGACGCGCCTGGCGGCTGGGCGGAAAAGGCCGCGGGCTGAAACACGGTGTCGCACCGGGACTGTCGGACGTCGACGTCAAGCGGCTTCGGCGTCAGATTGACGCGTGCCTGGAGCGCCGGGGCGGCGAAGTTTCCGCGCGCGCGCGGGCTGCGGAGCTGGGCGAGCTTTACCTGGCGCTGAACGAGGCCGGACGGCGCCGCTTCCTGGTGATTCTCGCCCGCGATTACGACGTCGATCCGAACGAAGTCGACCGGGCCGTCCGGGCTCGGAGCGAAGCAAAGACACCTGAAGAGAAACGCGATGCGGGATCGAATCTGCGCGCCGTTCTGGTGCCGCCGCGGATCCGGCTATTGAGTCAGTTCAACGGGCTCGCGCAGGGCGTTAAGTTTCTCGTCGACATGCGCGCGGAGCTGGCGGCGCTGGCAGAAGATCGACCGTATTTAGAAGCCCTCGATCACGATTTATACGAACTGCTCAAGTCGTGGTTCGACGTCGGATTCCTGGATCTAGAGCGCATCACCTGGGAAACGCCCGCTTCACTGCTTGAGAAGCTGATCGAGTACGAGGCGGTGCACGAGATCCGATCGTGGAAAGATCTCAAGAACCGCCTGGAGGCCGACCGTCGCTGTTACGCGTTTTTTCATCCGCGGATGCCGGATGAGCCGCTGATTTTCGTCGAGGTCGCTCTGGTTACGGGTATTTCCGATAGCATTCAGGCGCTTTTGGATCAGTTCGCCCCGTCCGAGGATCCCGATCGTGCGGATACCGCAATTTTCTATTCCATCTCTAATTGCCAGAGAGGACTCGCCGGGATCAGTTTCGGAAGCTTTTTGATCAAGCGGGTTGTGGACGACCTGGCGCGCGAGCTACCCAACGTCAAAAACTTCGCCACTCTGTCTCCGATTCCGGGATTCACGCGCTGGCTGAAGAACGGAGCTCCCGGCGAGCTGGAAGCGCGTCTGACCGAATCCGATTTCAAAGTTTTAAACACGCTGACGGAAGCGGGATCCGCGTCTCAAGCCTTGCTGAAAATTATCGAAACGCCGAGATGGCACAATGACGAATCTGTTTCCAACGCGCTCCAGCCGATACTCACCGGGCTTTGCGCCCACTACCTGATTAAAGCCCGAAAGGGAAAGCGGGCGCGGGACAGGGTCGCCCATTTCCACCTCACCAACGGCGCCAGCATCGAGCGCATCGACTGGCTGGCGGACACCTCGGAGCGCGGCATGGCCCAGTCCGCCGGTATGATGGTCAACTACCGCTACCGGCTCGATCAGATCGAGCGCAACCACGAAGCCTACAGCGGCGAAGGGCTGGTGACCGCCGCATCCGCCGTCAGAAAACTGGTCTAGCCGCGAAACGACGCATCGCGGGCCGGGTCGAGGCTCCCTTGGCACCGGGCAAATTTTTACTAAGTGCCTAAAGATCCTGGCTTTCTGGCCGACATTTGTGGCTGGATCCCAGTGGTTTCAGCTGAATGTCGAGTATCCCGCGCACCGCTTTCGAGGCGGACGGGGTCGACGATCCGGCGTCCGGCGGTGACACCGCGGAACGGCTGCCGGAGTGGGTCGATTCTGAATGGCTGCTTCAGCAGGTGCTCTCCCGCGCCGCCACAGGGGTGATCCTGCTCACCGGGGAAACCTGCGCCTATGCCTGCGCTGGCGCCCGAGCGACTCTGAACCTCGACGCCGCGCCGCTGAAACATCTTTCCCTGGAAACTTTTTTCGCCGACGCCAACGGCTCTCCAATTTCGGCCAACGACCGCCGTCACTGGTCCCGGTCGCGGCTGAAGAATTCCGCGGGGGAAACCGTGGATGCGGAGTGCTGGCTCGAGAGGCTGCCAAAAAGCAACCCCGCTGCCCGGGCCTTCATGTTCCGCGTGCTTTCACCCGAACGATCGGAAGATTCCGGAGCCGGTCGGGCGCACAGTAACTACGATCTGGCGAACGTGCTGCTGATGACCCTCGATCCGACCGGGCGAATCAACAGCATCAATCGCAAGGGCTTGAGCCTGCTCGGCTGCAGTGAGGCTGAGGCGGTGGGCAGCAACTGGTTCGACGATTTTCTTCCCTCCGACTGCCGGGAGCGCGTTCGCGCGGCATTCATGGAGGTGATGAGCGGTCAGCGTGAGCCAGTCGAGTACGAAGAGAATTGCGTGGTCAACCGCCGGGGCGAAACGCCGTTGATTGCCTGGAGCTGCCGCACACATGCGGACGAGAGCGGGCGGATCGCTTTCCTGCTCTGCTCCGGACTCGACATTACCCATCAGCGAAAAGCCGAAGTCGATCTCCGGTCCACCAAGCAGCGGTTTCACGACTACGCCGCGGCTTCGTCCGACTACTTCTGGGAGATGGATGAGAATTTACGTTTCTCCTGGTTCTCGGATCGTTTCACCGAAGTCACCGGCGTGCCGAGGGAAAAGCTTCTGGGTAAAACCCGCACCGAGACCGGAATTCCCGACGTCGACCCGGACGTCTGGAAACAGCACCTGGACGACCTGAAAAATCATCGCCCCTTCCGTGATTTCGTACACCCACGAGCCATCCCCGACGGGAGGGTCGTCTGGCTGTCAATCAACGGGCGCCCGGTTTTCGACGAGGATGGCACCTTCCGCGGCTATCGCGGAACGGGAACCGACATTACGGAGCTGGTGGAAACCACCCGGGCGTTCAAGGAAAGCGAAGAAAAGTATCGGAAGATATTCGAGGCCGAAACCACCGCAATTACAGTGTTCGAAGCAGAATCACTGCGATATATGGACGCCAACGACGCCGCGCTCAAGCTCTACGGCTACACCCGTGAGGAGTTTCTCGAGCTGACGGTCACCGACACGTCCGCCGAAGCCGAAGCGACGAAAGATGCGATTCAAAAAATTATTAGCGGGGAAATCAGCCATGTTCCCCGACGGCTCAAGCGACGCAAGAACGGCAGCATATTCCCCGCTGAGCTCAACAGCTCCACCTTCAGCTTCAAGGGAAAAAGAATCGTCTGCTGCGTGGCCCGGGATCTAACGACGGAGGAACAACAGGCCCGCGCGCTCAAGGAAAGCGAGCAGCGCTTCCGCTCGTTTGCCGAAAATTCCAGCGCTGAAATCTTCATCAAAGATACCGAAGGCCGCTACCTGCTGGTCAACCGTTATATGACCGATCTATTGAATCTGAGCGAGGAGGAGATGCTCGGAAAGACCGCACAGGAGCTCTATTCTCCAGAAATCGCCGCGCGAGTGGAGGCCCATGACAAGGAGGTATTGGAGAGTCGGCAAACCATTGTTCGCGAGGCCGTCGAAGAATGGCCGGACCGGCAGCGCGTTTTTCTCTCGGTCAGGTTCCCGATATTTGACGCGCTCGACAGGATCATCGGTATCGGCGGGCTGAATCAGGAGATTTCCGAGCTGGCCGAGGCGCGGCGGGCGCTGGAGGAAAGCGAGCGCCGTTTCAAGGATTTTGCCGAGACCGCGGCGGACTATTTCTGGGAGACCGATGCGCAAGGTCGATTCATTTATCTCTCGGAACGTTTTAAGCAGGTGCGGGGGATCGGTCGGGAAGCGGTTCTTGGAAAGACGCGGCGTGAAGCCTTCGGAGAAGCCCTGGAGGACGCCGAGGACGGCGAGCACGCCGCCGCCGTCCGGGAACACAAGCCGTTCACTGTTCAGCTGACGCGCCGGCGCCCGGACGAATCCATCGTGCGCCTGGAGTCCACCGGCAAGCCGGTTTTCGACCAGGACGGCCGCTTTCGCGGCTATCGCGGATCGACCCGCGACATCACCGACGCCCACGTGCTCTCTGAAGAGCTGACCTACCAGGCGACCCACGACGCGCTCACCGGGCTTCTGAACCGGCGCGCTTTCGAGGATCGCCTGAACCACGTGCTG